>NZ_BAAAOA010000036.1:0-4932 GCF_039530085.1 Kocuria aegyptia | reverse complement strand
TGGATCCGGGCAGGGTGGAGATCAGGCTCTCCGAGACAACATTGGTCGACAACTCGTACTCCTTGACTGGGATGACGGGCAACGGGGACAACGGGAACGGGGACAGCGGGAACCTGCGGACCGGCGCGCGGGGTGCGCGCCGGGCGCGGGGATCGGGGTGGGCGGCTCAGACCGCCGTGGGCAGCGCGGCGTGGGCGGCGGCGGCGGCCGGGGCGTGGGCGGCCACGACGGCGGCTGCGGCCGGGGCGGCGCCGCTGTGCGGGGCCGGGATCTTCGGTGCGGTGGCGGAGAGCTTCTCGAGGGTCTTGCGCCAGCGGCAGAACAGTTTCGTCTGGTTCCAGGCCAGCACTCCCACCGGCTGCTCCCCGGCGTAGTAGACGGCCAGCAGGGAGTCCTCCCCGGGCTGACCGTGCTCGTAGGCCACCCGGTCGGCGCGGGAGGCGTCGCCGGCGAACTGCAGGCGGGTGCCGTACTGATCGGACCAGAAGTAGGGGGGCTTCACGGCCGGCAGGGCCTGCGGGTCCTCGCCCAGCAGCGCGCCGATGGCCACCGCCGGGCGCTGGGCGGCCCCGGTCCAGTGCTCCACCCGCTGATGGCGGCCGGTGACCGGCTCCCACCACGCGGCGCAGTCGCCGACCGCGACCACGCCGGGGATGTTGGTGGCCCCGACCGCGTCGCAGACCACGCCGTTGCCCAGCTCGATCCCGGAGCCCTCCAGCCAGGCGGTGTTGGGCACCGCCCCGATGCCCACGATCACCACGTCGGTGGGCAGCACCCGCCCGTCGGCCAGGTGTACCGCGGACACGGATCCGTCGGTGAGGTCGAAGTCGGTGATGTCGGCCCCGCAGATCAGCTCGACCCCGGCGCGTTCGTGCAGTCCGGCCACGACCGCGCCCAGCTGGGTGCCCAGCGGCCCGCACAGCGGGGTGGGGGACTTCTCCAGCACGGTGACCTCCATGCCCAGGGCGTGGGCGGTGGAGGCGACCTCGGCGCCGATGAACCCGGCGCCGATGACCACCATCCGGCCCCCCGCGCGCACCAGCTCGCGCAGCTTCTGCGCGTCGGCGATGGTGCGCAGGGTCACCACGTTCTCCGCCTCGGCGATCGGGGGCAGGTTCCGGGCCGAGGCGCCGGTGGCGATCACCAGGGCCTCGGCGTGGACGGTGTGCCCGTCCTCCAGGTGGACCGTGCGGGTGGCCGGATCGAAGGACACCGCCCGGGTCCCCAGGATCCACTCCGCGTCCAGGGCATCGGCGTCGGCCTCCAGGGCCAGGTCCTCGATCTCGATCCGCCCGGCCAGGAAGTCCTTGGACAACGGCGGACGGTCGTAGGGACGCTGCGGATCATCACCGATGATCACCAACCGACCACCGAATCCGAGGCTACGCGCGGCCCGGGCGGCCGACAGGCCGGCCAGGGACGCCCCGACAATGACGAGGGACTCCATGAAGGACCCCTTTCGAAAGACTGACAACGGAGGACTGACGACCCGGGCCGACGAGAAGAAGCACCCGGTGCTGGAATCGACTCGCAAGCTGTGCAACACGATTCGCGATGTGAGATTCAGAGTGAGCCACGTCATAGCGTCCGTCAAGGGTTCTCGGCAATACGACACGGGAAATTTACAATACGTCGCCCTGTGAGTTCGCTCACGGATTCGTAGGCCCCAACTCTTGACAGCACCCAACCTCAGTGCTCAGGCTTGTTGCACATTGCAACGCTTGTTGCTCATGGTGAGCCAGTTGGGCCAGGCGGAGACGCTCGGCGCGGCAAACCCGTCCCACTCCGGAAAGGATCTTCTCCGAATGCACAAGGCCTGTCCCCTCAAGGACCTCGCACCCGGTGACTCCCTGCGCCTCGACACCGTCCCGCCCATCGCCGTGTTCCACACGGAGGAGGGCGAGCTGTTCGCCCTCGACGACACCTGCACCCACCAGGACGCCTCGCTGGCCGACGGCTATGTGGAGGACTGTGAGGTCGAGTGCCCGTTGCACGCGTCCAAGTTCAACCTCCGCACCGGAGCGGTGGATGCACCCCCGGCCAAGCTGCCGGTCCGGACCCACGTGGTGACCGTCGTGGACGGCGACATCATGGTCGAGGAGTCGGCCGAGGCGCCGAACCTGCCGCCTGGCCTCACCGCCAACGGACACGAGTCCCAGTCGAAGTAGAGCCCGGTCGACCCCCGCAAGACATCCGCAGGTCAGGAGAACCATCCATGAGCACCACCCCTCGCGTCGTCATCATCGGAGCCGGCATCGTCGGCACCAACCTTGCCGACGAGCTCGTCCAGCGCGGCTGGACGAACGTCACCGTCCTCGAGCAGGGCCCACTGGCCCTTCCCGGCGGTTCGACGTCGCATGCGCCCGGCCTCGTCTACCAGACGAACCCGTCACGGACGATGACCCATCTCGCGCAGTACACGGTGGAGAAGCTCGTCTCCCTGGGCTGCTTCAACCAGGTCGGGGGCCTCGAAGTGGCCACCACCCCGGCGCGGCTGGAGGAGCTCAAGCGCAAGGTGGGCTACGCGAAGTCGTGGGGGCTCGAAGGCCGGCTGCTCACTCCCGAGGAGGTGCTCGAGCAGCACCCCCTGGTCAACCCCGAGATGGTCCTGGGCGGCTACCACGTGCCGACGGACGGGCTCGCCCTGGCGGCCAAGGCGGTGCAGGTGCTCATCGACCGCACCACCCGCGCCGGCGTGACCTACTGCCCGGAGACGACCGTCACCGGCATCGAGCGGTCGAACGGCCGCGTGACCGGCGTGACCACGTCCGAGGGAACCGTGCCGGCGGACATCGTCGTCTCCTGCGCCGGGTTCTGGGGACCCGCGATCGGCGAGATGGCCGGCATGCCGTGCCCCATCCTGCCCCTGGCCCACCAGTACGTCTTCACCTCCGCGGTCCCGGAGCTCGTGGGCAAGCACGACGCCCCGAACGGCGCGACCCTGCCGATCCTCCGGCACCAGGACGCGGACCTCTACTACCGGGAGTGGGGTGACCGGATCGGCATCGGCTCCTACGCGCACCGCCCGATGCCGGTGGATCTCTCCGACCTGCCGCACTACGCGCCCCGCGACATCACCCACGACCGGATGCCCTCCCGCCTGGACTTCACGCCCGAGGACTTCACCGAGCAGTGGGCCGAGAGCCAGCGCTTCCTCCCCAGCCTGCGCGGCAGCGAGGTGGCCGAGGGCTTCAACGGGATCTTCTCCTTCACCCCGGACGGGGGCCCGCTCATCGGCGAGTCCCCGGACCTCGCCGGCTTCTTCGTGGCGGAGGCGGTGTGGGTCACCCACTCCTCGGGCGTGGCCAAGGCCATGGCCGAGCTGCTGGTGGACGGCGTCCCGGAGACGGACCTGCACGGCTGCGAGGCCACCCGCTTCGACGACGTGCAGCTCTCCCCGGAGTACGTCGAGGAGACGGGCAAGCAGAACTTCGTGGAGATCTACGACGTCCTCCACCCCCTCCAGCCCCGGGAGTCGCCGCGCAACCTGCGGGTCAGCCCCTTCTATCCGCGGGAGCTGGAGCTCGGCGCGTTCTTCCTGGAGAGCCACGGGTGGGAGCGTCCGCACTGGTACGAGTCCAACGCCGCGCTCCTGGAGCAGCTGCCCGAGGAGTGGCGCGAGCCGGAGCGCGAGCCGTGGGCTGCGAAGTACCACTCGCCCATCGCGGCGGTCGAGGCCTGGAAGACCCGCACCGCCGTGGCGATGTACGACATGACCCCGCTCAAGCGCGTGACGGTCGAAGGACCCGGGGCCGCCGCCCTGCTGCAGCGGCTCACCACCGGCAACATCCTGCGCAAGCCCGGCGCCGTGACGTACTGCCTCTTCCTGGACGAGAAGGGCGGGATCCGCAGCGACATCACCGTGGCCCGGCTCAGCGAGAACCTGTTCCAGGCCGGCATCAACAGCAGCGTCGACGTGGCGTACCTGTCCGCGGAGGCGACCCGGCAGAGCGCCGAGGACCCCACGGCCTGGGCCCTGGTCCGGGACACCACCGCCGAGACCTGCTGCATCGGGCTGTGGGGGCCGAAGGCCCGTGAGGTCATGGCGAAGGTCTCCCGTGACGACCTCTCCAACGACGGCCTGAAGTACTTCCGCACCAAGCAGATCCGGGTGGGCGGCCTGCGGGTCACCGCGATGCGCCTCTCCTACGTGGGGGAGCTCGGCTGGGAGCTGTACACGACCGCCGACCAGGGTCTGCGGCTGTGGGACCTGCTGCACGAGGCGGGCCAGGAGTTCGGCATCGTCCCCGCGGGGCGCGCCGCCTTCAACAGCCTGCGCGTGGAGAAGGGCTACCGTTCCTGGGGCACCGACATGACCACCGAGCACACTGCTCTGGAGGCAGGCCTGGACTTCGCCGTCAAGAAGGACAAGGGCGAGTTCGTGGGTTCGGCGGCCGTGGCCGCTGACGGCCAGGTCCGGCGCCGGCTGCGCTGCCTGACCGTCGACGACGGCCGCTCCGTGGTCCTGGGCAAGGAGCCCGTGTACGTGGACGGCGAGGCCGCCGGCTACGTCACCAGCGCCGTCTTCGGCCACACCGTGGGCCGGCCGGTCGCCTACGCCTGGCTCCCGCCGGAGGTCTCCGAGGGGGACGGTGTGGAGATCGAGTACCACGGCGTGCGCGTCCCGGCGACGGTCAGCGCCGAGCCGCTCGTGGACCCCGGCATGGAGCGCATCCGCGGCTGAGGCTCCGCCAGCCGGGGGCGGAGCGCATGCCGCTCCGCCCCCGGCTCTCCGTCCCGGGACCGGGACCAATTCAGCAGAACACTGTGATCGAGCACCGTTCCCGGTGCCGACGACGACGAAAGGCAGTTCCAGCATGCACAAGGTCAAAGGCGTGGTGTCGAAGGGCAAGAACCAGCCCGTCAGTGTGGAGACGATCCTGGTGCCGGATCCCGGGCCGGGGGAGGCGCTGGTGGACGTGCTCACCTGCG
>NZ_BAAAOA010000035.1:60893-70935 GCF_039530085.1 Kocuria aegyptia | reverse complement strand
GGGGGCTCCCCGCATTCACCACCCACCCCACCGACCCCCGGGACACACCCACCGGACCCGCCACCACCGGCACCAACCCCTCACCCGTTGAACCCCTTCCCGCCACCGCCTATGGTCGAGGACCAGGGTCCCGAGACGTCGAGGAGGAGCCGTGCGGCAGACCAGCCTGATGGCAGCAGTGATCGCAACGACCGCCCTGGTGCTGGCCGGTTGCGGCCAGGACGGCGACGAGGGCGCCGTGGTCGAGGAGACGTCGGCCGCCGCGGAGGCCGGTGCCGCCACCCGCGCCGTGCTCCAGGACGCAGAGGGCACCGAGGTCGGCAGCGTCCGTTTCTCGCAGGTCTCCGCAGGCACGGAGGTCGTGGCCGAGGTGCAGGGCCTGGAGCCGGGTTTCTACGGCCTGCACGTGCACGGAGCCGGTCTCTGCGAGCCGGACAGCAGCGCACCGGGCGACCCCGGCACCACGGGAGCCTTCCTCTCCGCCGGCGGCCACCTCGGGAGCGAGGACGCCGATCACCCCGAGCACGCGGGAGACCTCCCTGCCCTGCTCGTGACCGAGGACGGGCTCGGGTTCCTCACGACCGTCACCGACCGCTTCGGCGTCCAGGACCTCGTGGCCGACGGCGACGGCAGCGCCGTGATGATCCACTCGCGCCCCGACAACCACGCCAACGTCCCGGAGCGCTACGCTCCCGGCGGCCCCGACGAGGACACCCTGCGCACCGGCGACGCCGGGTCCAGGCTGGCCTGCGGCGTCGTCGAATGACCGCGGCCCGGCCCGTCGGCGGGCGAGGCCCCGTTCCCGCGGCGGCGTCCTTCGCTACCCTGGGAGCGTTCCTGCCGCACGCCTGAGAGAGGGGTCTCCCACCATGCCCGACGCCAGTCCCGCCACCGCCCGGATCAACGGGGTCACCATGGCCTACACCGACCGGGGGGAGGGCCCGGTGCTGCTCCTGCTGCACGGTCATGCCTACGACCGGAGCATGTGGGCCCGGCAGGTCGAGGTGTTCGCGGGCCGCGGCTGGCGGGTGATCGCCCCCGACCTGCGCGGCTTCGGCGAGTCGGAGGTCACCGAGGGGATCGTCTACACCGAGGAGTTCGCCGACGACGTCGCCGGACTGCTCGAGCACCTCGCCGTCGACCGCGCAGTGGTGGTCGGGTTCTCCATGTCCGGTCAGATCGCCATGGAGCTCCTCCACCGGCACCCCGGCCGGGTCCGGGCGCTGGTCGTCAACGACACCGTCCCTCAGGCGGAGGACCTGGCCGGCAGGCGGCGTCGTCACGTCACGGCGGACGCCATCCTGTCCGGCGGCATGGAGGTCTACGGCCGCAACGTCCTGGCCAAGATGGTCGCCGAGTCCACCGTGGAGTCCCGCCCCGAGGTGGCGGCCGAGGTGCTGGCCATGCTGCAGAGCGCCCCCGCGAAGGGCGCCGCCGCAGCGATGCGGGGGCGCGCCGAGCGGCGGGACTTCACCGAGCTGCTCCGCGGCGCGCGGATCCCCGTGCTGGTCGTGGTGGGCGCGGACGACGCCTTCGACGGCGGCGCCGCCCGGCGGATGGCCGAGCTGGCGCCCGGGGCGGAGCTCGTCGTCGTCGCCGCGGCCGGGCACACCCCGAACATCGAGCAGCCCGCAGCGTTCGACGACGCCCTGGACGCCTTCCTGCGCCGTCTGGACGCCTGAGCACGACCGCACCGCGGCGTCACCTTCCCGCACCCCGTGCACCCGGGCGGCACCGCCGCCCCGGGGGTACGGGGTGTCCTGTTCTCCGAGAGAGAACCGGTGACATCCCGGCGGGGTAATCAGTATGCTGTTGAGATCAGTGCACGACGAGAGGAGTGGACATGACCGAGACGAACAACGGCAACCCGGAGAACGCCGACCGCGAGGCGGTGGACCAGCTCGCATTCCAGAACCCCGTGACGCGATACCCCGTCCTGTCACCCCCGGAGCAGGACCAGCCCGAGCCGGGCCTGGACATCGAGCTCGAGCCGAAGACCGATCGCGGAGAGTTCTCCTACCGGGGGACCGGCCGCCTGGAAGGGCGCAAGGCCCTGATCACCGGGGCGGACTCGGGCATCGGTGCGGCCGTCGCCATCGCGTTCGCCAAGGAGGGCGCCGACGTCGCGCTCAACTATCTTCCCGACGAGGAGCCCGACGCGCAGGTGGTCAGGGCGGTCATCGAGAAGGCCGGCCGCACGGCCGTCCTCCTCCCCGGCGACCTGACCGACAAGGACTTCTGCGAGACCCTGGTCGAGAACGCCGTGAACGGACTGGGCGGGCTCGACATCCTCGTCAACAACGCCGGAAAGCAGGTGGCGGTGGAGAGCCTCGAGGACCTGAGCGACGAGCAGCTGGTGGACACCTTCACCGTCAACATCCTGGCGATGTTCCGGATCACCAAGGCGGCGCTGCGGCACCTGCCCGAGGGGTCCTCCATCATCAACACGACCTCGATCCAGGCCTACCAGCCGTCACCGGAGCTCCTGGACTACGCCTCCACCAAGGCCGCGATCAACAACTTCACCAAGGGCCTCGGCCAGCAGCTGGCGCCCAAGGGCATCCGCGTCAACGCGGTGGCCCCCGGGCCGTTCTGGACGCCCCTCCAGGTCTCGGACGGGCAGCCGAAGGATGCGCTGCCCGAGTTCGGGCAGTCGACACCCCTCGGCAGGGCGGGTCAGCCCACCGAGCTGGCCCCGGCCTACGTCTTCCTCGCCTCGCCCGAGTCCAGCTACGTCATCGGCGAGACCCTCAACGTCAACGGCGGCAGCCCGTCGCCGTGAGCTCCTCCCGCCCGTGATCGCCGCGCGGCGGCGCGCCGATCGGGCCGAGGGACTTGGCTCCGCGGAGCCTTCGACCTAGGCTGAGACCAGCCCGCACCATCAGTGGACTTATGAAATGTTCCAGAAAGGCGGAATCATGACCACCAACCCCTATGACCCGACTCGCGTCGAGGCCGGCTCGAGCCACGCGGCCGAGACCGGTACCCCCTCCAAGAAGGACGTCGTGGCGGACAGGAGCAAGGCCGAGGCCAACCAGCTGAAGCACGAGGCCGCCGACTCCGGCCAGCGCGTCAAGGAGACGGCCAAGGAGCAGGCAGGAGCCGTCAAGCAGGAGGCCACCGTCCAGGCGCAGAACCTCCTCGGTCAGCTCAGGAGCGACCTCAGGGAGCAGATGGCCCCGCAGCAGGAGCGCATCGCCTCGAGCGTCCGCTCCGTCAGTGACGAGATCAACGCCCTGTCCCGCGGCGAGAAGCCGGAGACGGACTTCGTGACGGGCCTGCTCGGCAACGTCTCCGGCCGCGTCGACTCCGTGGCCTCGTCCCTGGAGAACAAGGACGCCCGGGACCTGCTGGAGGACGTCCGCCGGTTCGCGGCCCGCCGTCCCGGCACCTTCCTGGCCGTCGCCGCCGGCATCGGGCTCCTGGCAGGCCGCGCCACCCGCGGCGTCAAGGACAGCGACGAGGTCGCGACCGACCGCCAGGGCGCCAAGGAGTTCTTCGGCGTCTCCGGCCAGCAGGGCCAGGGCACCTCGGCCGGAGCGGGCGTCGCCACGGGCGCCGTCTACGACCAGGGCTACGACCGCAACCTCACGGCGACCGAGACCTCGGGCTACACCCCGGCCGACCCTTACGCCTACCGCTCCGACGAGCAGGGCGAGGCGGCCCGCACCTACACCGACCGCGTGCCCGGCACCGTCTACCCGGATCAGGAGGGCGACCGTCGATGAGCCACCCCATCCCCCCCTCGGACGCCGAGGACAGGGCGGAGCACGAGTCGCTCGGTGAGATGTTCAAGTCGCTGAGCACCAACCTCTCCACCCTCATCCAGCAGGAGATCGCGCTCGCCAAGGCCGAGACGACCCAGGCCGTGCAGGAGGCCAAGCAGTCCGCCAAGGACACGGGCAAGGGCGCCGGCATGCTGGCCGGGGCCGGCGTGGCCGGGCACTTCGTGCTGCTCTTCCTCTCCCTCGCCCTCATGTGGGGGCTGAGCAACCTCGTGGACAGCCTCGTCTGGGCCTCCGTCATCGTTGCCGTCCTCTGGGCCGTCATCGCCGGCATCCTCGCCGCGATCGGCAAGAAGAACCTCAACAAGGGTTCGCAGGAGATGACCGAGGCGACCCAGGATCCGCTGCCCCTGACCCGCGAGACCGTCTCCGAGATCCCGGACACCGTGAAGCCCTCCAAGAAGGAGAACCGATGAGCCAGCAGAACCCCGAACAGATCCGCGCCGACATCGAGGCCACCCGTGCTCGACTCGGCTCCGACGTCGACGCCGTCGCCGAGAAGGTGACGCCCGAGCGCGTCGTCGACCGGCAGAAGGACAAGGTGCGCGACAAGGCGAAGGGCGTCCGCGAGCGCATCATGGGAGCGACCGACGACGCCTCCGACCACGGCCGGCACCTCAGGGAGGGCGTGCAGGACCGTGCGGGCGACCTCAGGGAGGGCGTGCAGGACCGTGCGGGCGACCTCAAGGAAGGCCTGCAGGGCGCCCCGGCCACGGCCAAGGCCAAAACCCGTGGCAACCCTCTGGCGGCCGGCCTGATCGCCCTCGGCGCCGGTTGGCTCGTCGGTTCCATGCTGCCCTCCACGCAGAAGGAGCAGGAGCTCGCCGCCGACGCGGCGGACCGGATCCAGCCCCACGCCCAGCACGCGGTGGACTCCGCCAAGGGCATGGCGCAGGAGGTCGCCCAGGACCTGAAGGAGCCGGCCCAGGAGGCCGCGCAGTCCGTCAAGGAGACCGCGCAGTCCGGAGCCCAGGAGGTCAGGTCGCAGGGCCAGGACGAGGCTCAGCAGCTGAAGTCCTCGGCCCAGGGTTCGGCGCAGTCCGTCAAGGACGAGACGCAGAACTCCTGAACCCCACCCGGCCGCACCGCGGCCGGGCCCGGTGACGCACCGGCACGAGAAAGGCCCCGGATCGACGATCCGGGGCCTTCCTCGTGCCGGTGCCCGGCCCGGTGGGCGCGGCGCCCGTCAGTGTCCTCGGTGCCCCAGGTCCACCTCGCTGATGACAGCGGTGTAGTAGCCGAGCAGGTATCCGCGCTCGTTGGGGTGGAGGTTGTTGGGGTCCCTGGGATCGGTCGGGTTGAGGAAGATCCACGGGTCCGCGGAGTCGGCGGCGTGGCCGTCGAAGAGATCCGCTACGTGCACGAACTGGGCGGCGTCCTCCTTCTCCACCGCTTCTTCGAGGGCGTCGTTGAGGTCGTCGGTCAGGTCGTTGAGCGCCTCGGCCCGCTCGGGGGAGATCACCGGGCTCTGCTCGTCGGCGCTGAACAGGCGGGGATAGCCGAGCACGACGACCTGTCCACGCGTCCCCGCGTCGATGGCCGCGACCGTCTCGCCGGCCGACTCCGCGGCCGCCTCGATGCGCTCGGGCGCGGAGGCGATGGCGAGGTCGCAGGCAGCGGCGGTGCCCTGCAGGCTGCAGGCCCGGATGATGTCGATCCAGCCGACGTCGTTGCCGCCCAGGGTGAGGGTCACCAGCTCGGCCCTCCTGAGGGCAGCGCGCACAGGCTGCAGGGAAGCGATCTCCTGTACCCGGTCCGTGGTCGCCCCTGCGCAGGCGCCGTCCAGCAGCAGGTCCACGCGCCTCCTCCCGTCCAGGGCGGAGACGTGGTCCGGGCCGTCCCCCTGGAGGCACTCGGGCCCCAGGGGCGACGCCGCGATGCCGCCGGTACCGATGGCCGCGGAGTAGGAGTCGCCGAGATTGACGTAGTCGATCCGCTTCGAGTGCCCATGCCCGTGCCCGTGGCCGTGCCCGTGGCCGTGGCGCTCGCTGCTGTGGCCGCGGTGCTCGGCGGCATGGCCCTGGTGCGCGGCGGCCGGTGCGGTGCCGAGCAGGCTCAGGGCGGCGGCCGCAGCGACGACGGAGGCAGCGCGGCGGGGAAGAGAGGCTGACATGGCGGGGCCTTCCAGGAAGAGGGAACCAGGCCCGGCCGCCGTCGGCGAGCCGGATCCGGCGCGAGCCTCCACGACGACGCCCGCTGGGCCAGAAGCTACCGCCGGGGGGTTGTCGATGAAAGGGTTGCGGCAGGATCCGGCGCCCAGGCCTCCGAGAGGGTCGCCATGGAACGTAACACCTGGTCGGAGGTGGGTGAGGCGGGGGCGATCATGAGCTCGTCGGCCTCCGCCGTCGCGGCGAAGTCCTCCAGGTAGTCCCGGACCTCGGCGCCCGTGCCCGCGACCGACCAGTGCAGCATGTGCAGGATCTGCTGTCCGGCGGGGCTGTCCATGACCATGTCCAGCTCGGCCTCGCTCAGCTCGCGGTCGCGGCCCACCATGGCCCGCACCCGTTCGCGCCGGGCGGTCTCCCACTGCTCGGCGGCGTCCTCGGTGCTGTCCGCGGCGATGACGTTGACGGCCGCGATGACGTACGGCTCCGCGAGCTGCTCGGAGGGCCGGAAACCGGCGCGGTAGGCGGCCACGGCGTCCGCGAGGGCGTCGGGGGCGAAGTGGGACGCGAAGGCGTAGGGCAGGCCGTAGGCGGCGGCGAGCTGGGCGCCGAACAGCGATGAGCCCAGGACCGTGAGGGGCACGTCCGTCCCGGCGCCCGGTACGGCGCTGACCCCCGGGACGATGGAACGGCCGTTGAGATAGCCCTGCAGCTCGCGGACGTCCCGCGGGAACTGCTCGGCGGCGGAGGGTTCTCGGCGCATGGCCCGCACCGTCCGCAGGTCCGTGCCGGGGGCCCGGCCCAGACCCAGGTCGATGCGCCCGGGGTGCAGCTCGGCGAGCGTGCCGAACTGCTCCGCGATCACCAGGGGGGAGTGGTTGGGCAGCATGACGCCGCCCGCGCCCAGGCGGATGCTCTCGGTGTGCGCCGCGACGTGGGCGATCAGCACGGCCGGGGCCGAGGAGGCGATCGTGGGCATGTTGTGGTGCTCCGAGTACCAGACCCTCAGGTACCCCAGCCGCTCGGCGTGCTGGGCGAGCCGCACGGAGTCGGCGAAGCTCTCGCCCACGGACGAGCCCTTGCGGACGGTGGCGAAGTCGATGACGGACAGGGGCAGCGGCACGGCGGACCTTTCACGGGGATTCGGAGACCCTCCACGCTACTCCTCTCCGCCCGGGGCCGCCGTGGCGGAGCGCACACCGCGCGCCGCCCGGGACGCGCCGCGCGCGGTGTCGGCGGCCGCGGCTACGCTCGGCAGCATGATCGACCCCTCGACCCCGTTGCCGGAGACCGAGCTGTTCGAGCTGCCGCGGGAGCGCGCCGAGATCGCCCCCGGTGCCGTCCACGTCCCGGGCTGGCTCGGGCTCCAGGAGCAGCGGGAGCTCGTGCTCCGCTGCCGGGAGTGGGCCGCGGGCCCGGCGCCCCTGCGGCACGCGGTGCTCCCGGGAGGCGGCCGGATGTCGGTGCGCTCCACGACACTGGGCTGGGACTGGGCGCCCTACCGCTACCTGCGCACCGGGGAGCGCAAGCGCGCACCGGACATGCCCCCGTGGTTGACCGAGCTGGGCCGCCGGGCCGTGCTGGAGGCCTACGGGCCCGGCAGCCCGGACGCGCAGGACTACCGGCCGGACACCGCCCTCCTGAACTTCTACGACGCCGCCGCCCGGATGGGCATGCACCAGGACAAGGACGAGGCCTCCGCCGCGCCGATCGTCTCGCTCTCCCTCGGCGACGCCTGCGTCTTCCGCTTCGGGAACACGCAGACCCGCTCGGCGCCGTACCGGGACGTGGAGCTGCGCAGCGGCGACCTCTTCGTCTTCGGCGGTCCCTCCCGCTACGCGTTCCACGGGGTGCCGCGGGTCCGTCCCGGCACGGGGGCGGCCGCGCTGGGCATGAAGGGCGGACGGCTGAACCTGACCCTCCGGATGACGGGACGGTCCGGGCCGGACCGCTGAGCCGCGTGCCAGACTGGCGGCATGGAGCTCCCCGACCCCGCACCGGCCCATCTCATCGACCCGGCGGCACCGGACGCCGAGGACGTCGACGCCTACCGTTTGCTCGCCGCGGACATCGCCTCCGGCGTGGCGGTCGTGGCCGCCCGGCACCGGCGGCGTGACGTCGCCGCGACCGTGACCGGGTTCCTCGACGTCTCCTACGATCCGCCCACCATGCTCGTGAGCCTGTTCGAGGAGGGGCGGATCTGCGACGCCGTGGAGTCCTCCGGCGCCTGGACGCTCTCCGTGCTGCGCCGGGAGCAGGAGGGGGCCGCCAACTGGCTCGCGAGCCCGGGCAACCCCGTCGAGGGCCTGCTGGACGGCGTGGCCTTCCGGCGCGCGCCGCACTCGGGCGCGCCCGTGCTCGACGGGGCCCTCGCCTGGTTCGAGCTCTCGACCGTGGCCGTGCACCCCGCCGCGACGCACCGGATCGTCGTGGGCGAGGTGACCGCGATGGGCCGCGGGATCGACGAAGCGCAGGCGGACGACCCGCTGGTGCACTACGCCCGCGGCTACCGCGGCCTGACCCGGTGACCCGGGGGCCGCCGGACACGACGGCGGCGCCCGTGCAAGACTGTGACGTCGGGTGTCCCCGCCCCGCCGGTGGCGGGACCGGTTGACTCCCGCTCCGGTTCTGGTCGTAGCGTGGACGGGCGGGGCCGCCCGGCGGCACCGCTCCCGCGGCTCTCCACGGCTCTCCACGGAAGGACTCTCATGGCGGCCCAGCACCACGAACGCCGGCCTCGCCGAGGACACGACGACGGCGCGCCCGCCGGCGGCGCGCCGGAGCAGGTGCCCGAGCGGGCGGGGGAGGAGCCCCGGCTGAGCGCGGTGCCCCGGCCCGGCCCCCCGGCCGAGCGAGCGGCCGCGGAGGTCGCCGACCTGGAGATCCCGGCCGGCCACCTCCAGGACCTCCAGCACGTGGGCGAGGCGTTCAAGGCGGCCTTCGCCCACCACCCGGCGGGGGTCGCCATCATCACCGCGCGCGGCCCTGAGGGGCCGGTGGGCCTGACGGCGTCCTCGGTGTCCTCCGTGTCGGCCGTCCCACCGATCCTGGGCTTCTCGCTGCAGGCCCGCCAGGGCTCGGCCGCGGTGCTGGCCGAGGCCGACTCCTTCCTGGTGCACCTGCTGGACGCCGAGAACCTGGGACTCGCACGGTCCTTCGCCGTCTCCGGGGCTCCGCGCTTCGGTCCGGACATGCCCTGGGAGTACCTGGAGACGGGGGAGCCCCGGCTCCTGGCCGTCGCCCGGGTCCTGCGCGCCATCCCGCTGGCCCGGATCAAGGCCGGACCCGCCCTCGTGTTCAACGCCGCCGTGGTCGACGTCCTCGGTCACGAGGGCACGGGCGTGCCGCTCGTCTACCACCGCCGCCGGTTCCACGAGCTCAACGACCGCTCCGCCCTGGACCCGGAGGGCTGAACGCCCCGCGGCGGGAGCCGCGCGCTGTCACGGGCATGTTCCGCGACATTGTTGTTGACACATCACCAAGGTGCTCCTAGAGTAGTTGACGAAGCAACCACCTGTTCGTCGCGCACCAAGGAGAACACCATGTCCCAGCCCAACGGTCTCGTCCCCGGTTCCTGGACCTTCGACCCCGCCCACTCCGAGGTCGGCTTCACCGTCCGCCACGCCGGCATCTCCAAGGTGCGCGGCACCTTCGGCGAGGTCGACGCGCAGCTCGAGGTCGCCGACCCGATCGAGAACTCGACCCTGAACGCCACCGTCCGGATGGCGAGCATCGACACGAAGAACGCCGACCGCGACGCCCACGTGCGCAGCGCCGACTTCTTCGCTGTCGAGGAGTACCCCACGATGACCTTCACCTCGACCGCCGTGGCGTTCGACGGCGAGGAGGGCACGATCACCGGTGAGCTGACCATCAAGGACGTGACCCGCACCGTCGAGCTCGCCACCGAGTTCAGCGGCGTGGTCGTCGACGCCTTCGGGGTGACCCGTGCCGGTTTCTCCGCCGAGACCACCATCTCCCGCAAGGATTTCGGCATCACCTGGAACGCCGCGATGGAGGCCGGCGGGGTCCTCGTCTCCGACAAGGTCCTGATCAGCCTCGACGTCGCGTTCACCGCGCCCCAGGACGACCCCGAGACGACCGTCGAGGGCCAGGAGGCCGTCTCGGCGCAGGCCTGATCCCCGACGAGCG
>NZ_BAAAOA010000035.1:0-60852 GCF_039530085.1 Kocuria aegyptia | reverse complement strand
CGGGCCGCCGTCGTCGGTGCCGTGGCCGGCGCTAGCGCAGCTGCTGCACCAGGAACCAGATCACGGGTCCGGCGACCAGCAGCAGCAGCGCCCACCGGCGCAACCGCACCTCGAACGTCGCGGGGTTGAGCCGCCGCCCGTCCCTGCGCCGGGACGCGGCGATCTCGTCGTCGAGGGGCCTGGGGGAGGCCTCGTGCGGGTCCTCGGGGCCGGTGCCGGAGTGGGACACCGAGGTCACCGCCACTTCGTCGTCATGATCAGCCCGGCCATCATCAGGGCCAGGCCGACCCCGATGTTCCACGTGCCGATCCCGGGCACGGGGTAGGTGCCCTGGAAGAGGTAATAGACGATGAGCCACAGCAGCCCGGCCACCAGCAGGCCCAGCATGATGGCCTTGTACCAGGTGGGAGTCGGGGCGTGGGTCTCCGGGGAGCCGTGCCGGGAGCGCTCGGTGAGCTCCTGCGCCACCGCGTTCGCCGTCGCCTCCGGGTCGAAGGCGGTGGAGCCGCCGGGCAGCCCCTCGGCCGCCAGCCGCGCCAGTTCCGCGTCGACGGGTTGGGCGGCGGCCGGTGCCGGCCGGCCGGAGCCGCCCGGGCGGCGGGCCGGCTTCTTGCGGCGGTTCTTGGACTCGGGCACTGTTCCTCCTGGTCACCAAGCGGGCCGTTAGCACGGCGGGGGGTCCGGTGCACCAGTCTAGCCGCCCGGTGCGGGCGTTCCCGCGGGCGCGTAAGCTGGACGGGCGCACCCGCCGAGAGGCACCCCACTCCCAGGAGAACCTGTGACCGTCAAGATCCTCGTCGTGGACAACTACGACAGCTTCGTCTACACCCTCGTCGGCTACCTCGAGCAGCTCGGCGCCGAGACCACGGTCATCCGCAACGACGACCTTGACGAGACCGCCGCGTGCGCGCTCGCCGACCAGCACCACGGCGTCCTGCTCTCGCCCGGGCCGGGCGCTCCCGCCGACGCCGGCGTGTGCACCGCCCTGATCCGCCACGCCGAGCAGAGGCAGCAGCCGCTGCTCGGCGTCTGCCTCGGCCACCAGGCCCTCGCGGAGGCGTACGGGGGGATCGTCACCCACGCCGAGGAGCTCATGCACGGGAAGACCTCCCGGGTGGAGCACAACGGCACGAGCGTCTTCGGGGCGGTGCCCAGCCCGTTCACGGCGACCCGGTACCACTCGCTCGCCGTCGTGGAGCAGTCCGTGCCCGAGGTCCTCGAGGTCACCGCGCGCACCCCGAACGGGG
Source organism: Kocuria aegyptia (assembly GCF_039530085.1). NCBI lineage: Bacteria > Bacillati > Actinomycetota > Actinomycetes > Micrococcales > Micrococcaceae > Kocuria > Kocuria aegyptia. The sequence continues at coordinate 59,605 of NZ_BAAAOA010000035.1, read as the reverse complement.
TGATCATGGGGCTGCGGCACAAGAGCGCCCCGCTGCACGGCCTGCAGTTCCACCCGGAGTCCGTCCTCACCGAGGGCGGCTACCTCATGCTCGGCAACTGGCTCGAGCTCGTGGGCCTCGAGGGCGCGGCCCGGGCCGCCGCGTCGCTGTCCCCGCTGATCACCGTCTGAGCGCGGCTCAGGCCCCGGGCCCTTCGTCGTCGCGGGCCCTGTCCGCCGCCCGCTCGGCCTCTTCACGGGCGCGCTCGTCCGTCCGCTCCGCCTCCTCGCGGGCCCGCTCGCGGGCGCGCTCGGCCTGCTCACGGGCGCGCTCGTCCGCGCGCTCCTCGGACTCGGGGCGGTCCTCCCCGCCGTTGCCCGGCCCGGAGCCCTCCTCCGACTCCTCTGCCTCCTCGCCGTCCTCCTCGGTCTCCTCCGGCTCCTCGGGGGACGGCGACGGGGTGGGCGCGAGGGTCGGCTCGGGGGCCGGCTCGGGTTCCGGGGCGACCGCCACGGTGAGCGTGATCGTCGAGCCCTGCGGGGCGGACTGGCCGGCGTCGACGCTCTGGTCCAGGACCTGCCCGGCCGGCACCCCGGCACGGGTCGCGGTGACGACCTCGGCGGAGAGCCGGACCGCGTCCGCGCCGAGGGCGGCGACCGCCTCCTGCCGGCCCAGGCCCACGAGCTGCGGCACCGTCACCCGTCCCGTGGACAGCACGAGCTGCACCTCCGAGCCGCTCCGGACGGTGGTCCCGCCCGGCGGGTCGGTGGCGACCAGCATCCCCTCGGGCACCCATGAGCTGTTCGCCGTGCGGGTGGCCCCGGGCTCGAGCCCGGCGGACTCCAGGGCCTCCCGCACGTCCTCCACGGACCGGCCCACGAGGTCGTCGGGGACCTCCAGCTCGGCGGGGCCCCTCGAGACGCCGAGGACCACGGTGGAGCCCTCCTCGACCTGCGTGTCGGCGGCGGGGTCGGTGCCCACGACGTCGCCCTCGGGCACCTCGTCGTCGAAGACCTCCTCGCGCTGCGGCACCAGGTCCGCGTTGCGCAGCACCGTCTCGGCCACCGACGCGTCCATCCCCGCCACGAAGGGGACGGCGACGAGCGCGGGCCCGCCGCGCCGGTCCTGGTCCCACCGGAGGGCCAGGACCCCGAGGGCGACGAGGACCGCGAGGACGAGCAGGGCGATCAGCGCCGTGCGCAGCGGACTCCGTCGCCGGCGCCGGGCGGGGGTCGATCCGCTCTCCGGGGTGTCCACGGCCACCGGCGCGGCGGCGACCGCCGTGCCCGCCGCCGTCGGCGGGTCCGCCGCGGCGGGCACGGGGACGGGCGGGAGGGTCTTCGTGTCCTCGTCCCGCCGCCGCACCGCGTGCAGCGGCTGAGTGGCGTCCAGGTCCCCCGGCACCGCGGGGCGCAGCTCGCGCAGCGCCCGGCGCATCTGCCCGGCGTCCTGGAAGCGCGCGGCGGGGTCCTTGGCGAGGGCCTTCGCCAGGAAGTCATCGACGCGCCCCCCGAGCCGGGGATCCAGCTCGGAGGGCGCGGGGGGACGGTCCCGGACGTGCTGGGCGGCGATGTCCACCGAGGACCCGCCCACGAACGGTGCCCGTCCCGTGAGCATCTCGAAGAGCACGCATGCGGCGGAGTAGAGGTCGGAGCGGGCGTCCACGGTCTCGCCCCGGGCCTGCTCCGGGGACAGGTACTGCGCGGTGCCGAGGACGGCCTGGGCCTGCGTCAGCGCCGGCGAGGTGTCCTCCACGGCCCGGGCGATGCCGAAGTCCATGACCTTGACCTGCCGCTCCGGGGTCACGATCACGTTGGCGGGCTTGATGTCCCGGTGGACGATGCCCGCCCGGTGGCTGTACTCGAGGGCGTCGAGGATGCCCAGCGTGATGTCCACGGCCTCCTGGGGCGAGACGGCGTTCTCGTGGATCAGTTGCCGCAGGGTCCGGCCGGGCACGTACTCCATCACGATGAACGGCCGGTCCACGCCCTCGTCGGTCGCCGCGAGGATCTCGCCCGTGTCGTAGACCGAGACGATGGAGTGGTGGTTCAGGGCGGCCACGGACTGCGCCTCGCGCTTGAACCGCTCGTGGAAGGAGCCGTCCCGGGCCAGCTCCGGGCGCAGCACCTTGATGGCCACCCGCCGGCCCAGCCGCAGGTCCCGCCCCAGGTGGACGGTGGCCATCCCGCCGCGGCCGATCGTCTCGCCCACCTCGTAGCGGTCGTTGATCAGGGAGGGGACGGGGTTCCGGCCCGGCACGGCTCAGCTCTCCTGGCCGGGGCCGGTCGGTGTCGCGGTGGGCGCGGGCGATCCGGTGGTGGGGGTGGGGGTGGGCGCCGCGGCGACCCACATCTCGATGGTGTCGCCGGGGCGGACGGTGGACCCGCCCAGGGGCTGGGTGCGCAGCACGGTCCCGGGCTCGGCGTCCTCTGTGGTCTCGTCGTAGCGGATGATGTTCACGCCCAGGAGCCGTATCTCGTCGATCAGCGGATCCGCGGGCCGGCCGACCATCCCGGAGGGGAGCTCCACGGTGTCGGGGCCCGTCGAGTAGACCACCGTGATGGTGGTGCTCCGTGACACCTGTCCCACGGGGTTCAGGGACAGGACCGTGTTCTCGTCCGCGTCGGCGGTGCGGCCCTCCCGCTCCACGGGGAAGCCCAGGTCGGAGAGCTCCTGCACCACCTCGTCCACCGGCCGGCCCTCGTAGCGGGCGGCGAGGACCTCCACGGTGTCCGCGGCGCCGGGCGCCTCCACCGCAGGGGGCGCCGGGGTCCCGGGCACCGCCGAGGTGGAGACGGTGCCGGTGGGGGACGGCTCCTGGCTCACGGGCGCCGGATCGCGCAGGAGGAAGTACCACAGTAGCCCCGCCAGCAGGAGCAGCACCAGGAGCGCCGGCAGCAGCCAGGACCACACCGAGCGGCGCTCCCGGCGCTCCCCGGGGCGGGGGGCCGGGTCGGTGCCCGGCTCCGGGGCGTCGTCGTCCCCGGGCCCCTGCGGGCCGTCGACCACGTCCAGTTCGGCGGTGATGGGCCGCGACGCCCCGGCGGCCCCGGCCGCGGCGGCGGCCGTGCTCCCGCGGTCGAGCATCTGCGTCGGCTCGTCGCGCACCGGTTCGAACGCCTGGGTGGCGTCGTCGTCGGGCAGGTCGAGGAACGGGCGCATCCCGGGCACGGCCGCGACCGCCGCGTCCTCGTCACCGCGGCGGATCGCGTCCACGGCGGTGGCCAGCGCGCCGGCCGTGGCCGGGCGGTCCTTGGGGTCCTTCGCCAGCATCGACATCAGCAGCGCCCGCACGGTCTCGGGCACGCTGTCCTTCAGCGGGGGCGGCGGATCGTTGACCTGCGCGAGGGCGATCGCGATCTGCGACTCCCCGGTGAACGGGCGGCGCCCGGCCAGGCACTCGTAGCCGATGATGCCCAGCGAGTAGATGTCCGAGGACCCCGTGGCGGTCTGCCCCGTGGCCTGCTCCGGGGCGAGGTACTGGGCGGTGCCCATGACCTGACCGGTGGCCGTGAGGGGCACCTGGTCCGCCAGGCGGGCGATCCCGAAGTCGGTGACCTTCACCCGGTTGTCCGGGGTGATGATGAGGTTGCCCGGCTTGACGTCGCGGTGCACCAGGCCCTGGGCGTGCGCGGCCGCCAGCGCCCGGGCCGTCTGCCCGATGTAGTTGAGCACGGTGTCCGGCTCGAGCGTCTTCTGCCGCTCGATGATGTTGGACAGCGGCTCGCCCGGGACCAGCTCCATCACCAGGAAGGCGGAACCCTCCTCCTCGCCGTAGTCGAAGACGTTGGCGACACCGGGGTGGTTCAGCAGCGCGGTGTGCCGCGCCTCCGCCCGGAAGCGCTGCAGGAAGTTCGGGTCCCCGTTGTACTCCTCCTTGAGGATCTTCACGGCCACGATCCGGCCCAGGACCCGGTCCTTGGCCTTCCACACCTCTCCCATGCCGCCGATCGCGATCCGATCGGTCAGTGCGTAGCGGCCGCCCAGGACGGTGCTCGACGATGGTCTCACTTGTTCAACACCGCCTCGAAGAGTCGCTTGGCACCCGGACTGGTCAGCGAGGCGCCCGTCGCCACGTCCACGTCCTCGAAGACGACGGCGAGGGCCACCTGGGGGTCGTCGGCCGGCGCGAAGCCCGTGAACCAGGCGTCGTTGAGGCCCTCGTCCGAGCCGATCTCGGCGGTGCCCGTCTTCCCCGCCACCTCGACGCCGGGGACGGCCGCCCCGCGGGCGATGCCGTCCTCGACGACCTCGACCATGAGGTCCGAGACGGTCCGGGCGACGTCCGCGCTCGTGGAGCGGCGCAGCTGCTCCGGATTGAGCTCCCGGATCACGGACAGGTCGGCGGAGCGCACGGTGCGCACGAGCTGGGGCTTCATCTGCACGCCGTTGTTGGCGATCGTGGCGCTCATCATGGCCACCTGCAGGGGCGTGGTGCGCACGTCGTACTGGCCGATCGAGGACAGCGCGAGCTGGGCGTCGTTGAGCTCCTCGGGAAAGATCGACGGGGTCACCTTGAGCGGCACCGAGAGGGGCTCGCCGTAGCCGAAGTTGCGGGCCGTCTCCCGGATCGCGTCCGCCCCGAGGTCCAGGGCGATCGAGGCGAACGGCGTGTTGCAGGACTGCTCGAGCGCGAACTCCAGGTCCGCCTCCGTGCGGGCCGTGCACCCGCCGCCCACGTAGTTGGGCAGGGTCACGTCGGTGGCGGGCAGGGGCAGCTCCTGAGGATTCGGGATCAGGGTCTCCGTGGTGTACTCCCCGGACTCGAGGGCGGCCACGGTGTCGATGATCTTGAACGTCGAGGCGGGGGCGTAGAGGTCACCGGCGACGGCGCGGTTGACGAGGGGCTCCTCGGGGTCGGCGTTGAGGCGTTCCGCGGCGGCGATCACCGAGCCGGAGTCGTGCGAGGCCAGCTCGTTGGGGTCGTAGCCGGGGCTCGAGACCATGGCGAGGATCGCGCCCGTCTCCGGGTCGAGCGCCACGATCGAGCCCTTCCGGCCCTCGAGCAGCTCGGCGGCGGTCTGCTGGAGCACCGGGTCGATGGTGAGCTCGACCGACGCGCCCGTGGGCTGGTTCCCGGAGAACATCGAGACCACGCGGTCGTAGAACTGTTCGTCGGAGCCGCCGGAGAGTTCCTCGCCGAGGGCGGCCTCGAGTCCGGTGGCGCCGTAGACGAGGGAGAAGTAGCCCGTCAGGTGCCCGTACGTCAGCGGGTCCGTGTAGACGCGCTGGTACTCGAAGTCGTCCTCCGAGGGCACGGAGGACGCCTTCGGGTCGCCGTCCACGAGGATCGCCCCGCGGTCGGCGCCGAACTGGTCGTAGAGGCTGCGGTTGTTCCACGGGTGCGCCTCGAGACTGCGCGCCGCGACGAACTGCACGTAGGTCAGCGCGAGGAGCAGCACGGTGAAGATCGCCACGCCGGCCACCCAGGTGTGTCGGATCGCCCGGTTCACGGTGCTCCTCCGTTCTCGGCGCTCCGGGACCCGCCGGGGCCCCTGCGGTCCTTGTCGGTGAGGCGGGACATCGCCTCGGTGGGGGTGCCGTCGTGCTGGTCCGCGTCCCCGGCATCCCGGTGACCGCCCGGACCCGTGGCGGCGATCGGCTCGGTGGCGGCGGTGTCGGCGGGCACCGCGGGACCGCGGGCGGTGTCGGGGCGAGCGCCCCGCTGCCCCGCGGCGTGGTCCTCACGGTCCGACCGCGCCCCGTCCGGCTCGTGCCCGTCCGGCTCGTGCGCGTCCGGCTCGTTCCGGGGGCCGCGGTCCCGGCGGCGCTCCAGGCGCTCGGCGCGCTCCTGCGCGTCGCGCCGCGCCGCCTCCCGCAGCGTGGCCTCGTAGGCGGCGACCTCGGCGAGATCCGCCTCGGTGGCCGGACCGGTGACCACGGGCCTGCGGGCCGTGTGGGAGATCGCCAGGACGATCGCCGCGATGATCCAGTTGGACAGCAGCGAGGAGCCGCCGGCGGACATGAACGGGGTGGTCAGCCCGGTCAGAGGGATGAGGCGGGTGACCCCGCCCACCACCACGAACAGCTGCAGGACGATGACCGCGGACAGCCCTGCCGCCAGCAGCTTGCCGAAGGAGTCACGGGTGCCCAGCGCGGCGCGGAAGCCGCGGGTGACGAACAGGAAGAACAGCACGAGCACGGCACTCAGGCCGATCAGCCCCAGTTCCTCGCCGAACGCGGTCATGATCATGTCCGAGTTGGCGTAGGAGACGAGGTCCGGCCTGCCCTGCCCGAGCCCCTGCCCGAAGAGCCCGCCCGAGGAGAGCCCGAACAGGCCCTGGACGATCTGCCCCGAGCCGCCCGGGGCCCGGTTGTAGACCTCCGGGTCGAACGCGTTGAGCCAGGAGTCCAGCCGCGCCGCGACGTGGCCGAAGGCCTGGCTCGCGAAGAACCCGCCGACGGCCACGAGCAGCAGCCCGATGACGATCCAGCTCAGCCGGCTGGTGGCGAGGTAGATCATGGCCACGAACAGGCCGAAGAACAGGATCGCGGAGCCGAGGTCGCGCTGGAACACCAGCACGCCGATCGCGATGATCCACGCCGCGAACATCGGCGCCATGTCCCGGAACCGCGGCAGGCGCACCGGGCCGATCTTCTTGCCGGCCAGCAGGATCAGGTCCCGGTTGGTCGAGAGGTAGCCCGCGAAGAAGACGGCCAGGGTGATCTTGGCGACCTCTCCGGGCTGGAAGGTGCGCCCGCCCACCGAGATCCAGATCCGGGCGCCGTTGAGCTCCAGACCGAGACCGGGCAGGAGGGGCAGGAGCAGCAGCAGCCCGCTGAGCACCAGGCAGATGTAGGTGATCCGCCGCAGCACCCGGTGGTCCTTGAGGAACCAGAGCACCAGGCCGGCGGCGGTCATGGCGAAGGCCGTCCACACCACCTGCGAGCCCGCGGCCGTCTGATTCGTGGTGAGGTCGATCCGGTGGATCATGGCGATGCCCAGGCCGTTGAGGGCCACCACGATCGGCAGGACGTAGGGGTCCGCGTACTTGGCCCGCAGCCGCAGCACCACGTGCAGGACCAGCGCGCCGATGCCCAGGACCAGCCCGGAGACGAGGATGTGCGGGTCCCCCGAACCCAGCTGGTCGGGGTCCACGAGGATGTTCGCGCCCACGCCGATGCCCACGGCGAGGACGAGCAGGAACAGCTCGGTGAGCCGCCGCGGCTTCTGGCGCGGCTCGAGCTGCTCCTCCTGGGGGAGGCTCCCGGCGGGGGCGGTCATCCGGCACCACCGGGTGAGGCGGTGGGCGAAGCGGTGGGGGAGGCGGTGGCCCGCTGGACGGTGCCGGTCGGGCGCGGCGCGGGACCGGGGGTCTCCTCGGCCACGGACTCGCGCAGCTCGCGCACGATCCGCTCCGCCTCCTCGAGGCTGCCCGCGGGGATGGCGTTGCGCACCCGTGCCTGGGCGAAGCCCGGGAGGTCGTCGACCCGCAGGTCCGTGGCGCGCTCGAGATCGCTGAGGCTCACGGGCCCGAGCGACTGCGAGACGCCGTTGTAGATCGCCACGTTGCCCTGCTGCTCGCCGACGTAGTACTGGGAGCTGATCCAGTTGCTCGTCAGCCAGCCCCCGGCCACCAGCAGCAGCCCGGCCGTCGCCAGTGCGAGCACGAGCACGGCACGCCGGTGCCGGCGCCGGCGCGAGGACGGGACGGTGGCGTCCGCCCGGTGCAGCGCCGACTCGACGTCCCGCGGATCCGCCAGGGTGTCGGGGGCGGAGGTCTGCAGGAGGGTCGCGCGGCGCTCGAGGACGCTGTCGCTCACGGTGGGGATGCGCCCGGTCTGGGTGGCGTTGGCGGCGGCGCCCACCAGCAGATGGGGGCGCGCGGCGAGGTCGCGGCGCAGCGCGGCGGCCGAGGACTCGGCGGGGCCCTGCGTCCCGGCGTCCCCGGTGATCTCGTCCGAGGTGCGGGCGAACTCCGGGTCGGGGACCGCGCCGCGCGCCTCGCCGGCCTGCGGCACGGGGGCGGTGTCGTCGGTCTCGAAGACCTGGACGACCACCACGGTCACGTTGTCGGGGGCCCCGCGGTCCAGGGTCAGTTCCACGAGCGTGTCCACGATCTGGTTGAGGTCGTCGGTGGAGCCCAGCACGGACTCGATGGTCTCCGGGCTGACCACGGCGTTGAGCCCGTCGGAGCACAGCAGCCAGCGCTCGCCGCGCTCCGGGCGGAGGGTCTCCACGTCGATCTCGGGGGAGGCGTCGACGTCCCCGAGCACGCGCATCAGCACGTTCTTGTGCGGGTGGGACTCGGCCTCGTCCGGGCGCAGCCGGCCCTCGTCGATGAGCCGCTGGACGAAGGTGTGGTCCTTGGTGACCTGGCGGAACTCGCCGTCCCGGAGCCGGTACGCGCGGGAGTCCCCGATGTGGGCCACGACGAGCTCGTCCTGGTCCGCCAGCAGGGCCGTGACGGTGGTGCCCATGCCGCCCAGGCGGGGGTTGCCCAGGACCAGCCTGGCGAGGTTCTGGTTGGCGTTCTGGATCTCGTCCGCGAGCACGGTGGCGCCGTCGCCGTGGTGGTCGGGCCGGTCCAGGCCGGTGAGGTCCATGACCGCGGAGGCCGACGCGACGTCCCCGCCCACGTGCCCGCCCATGCCGTCGGCGACCACGGCGAGGTGGCGGCCCGCGTAGGCGGAGTCGTCGTTCTTCGAGCGGACCCGGCCCACGTCGGACCGCGCGGCGTAGCGGAAGGCGATCGGCATGCGTCAGGCCCTCAGTTCCAGGACGGTCTTGCCCACCCGGAACGGGGTCCCGGGGTCGAGCGGCACGGCCCGGGAGAGGCGCTGCTGACCGACGAAGGTGCCGTTGGTGGAACCGAGGTCCTCGAGGAACCAGCGCGAGCCCTGCGGGAACAGCCGGGCGTGGCGGCCGGAGGAGTAGTCGTCGCCGAGGGGCACGGTGGCCTCGGGGGAGCGGCCCAGCAGCACGGGGGCGTTACCGAGGGGGTAGCTGCGGCCGCGGAGCGGGCCGTCGAGGACGACCAGGGTCCGGGGACGGGAGCGCTGTCCGGTGGTGGGACCCGCAGCGGGAGGCGCCGTGTCCTCCGCGGCGTCCCGGCGTTCGGCGCGGGACCGGGTGAGGGCCGCCGGGAGCTTCCCGCCGACCGCCAGGTCACGGCCCTGGCTGGCGACGATGCTGAAGATGAAGATCCAGAGCAGGGCGAGGAAGCCGAACCGGAGCAGCGTGACGGTGAGTTCGGACATTCAGCGGTTCCCCTTCGGGGTCAGGAGGCGGAACGTGATCCTGGTCCGACCCATGGTGATCACGGAACCGTTGACCAGCTCCGTGCGGCCGATCACCCGCTCCCCGTCCACGTAGGAACCGTTGGTCGAGCCGAGGTCCACGGCCACGAAGTGCTCGCCCTGCCGCCGGATCTCGAGGTGCTTGCGGGAGACCCCGGTGTCCTCCACGGTGATGTCCGCCTCGGCGGAGCGGCCCAGCACGATCGAGTCCGCGTTGATGGAGAACCGCGCGCCATCGACGTCGAGCACGGGGATCCAGTGCTGTGCGGGCACGGACCGCGTCGGCTCGTCCTCCTCCCGGCGGTGGCCGCGGGCGATCCGCTGTCCGCTCGGCGTGGCGGGGGTGTTGGGCGACTCCGCGGTGCGCTGCGCCGAGGAGTGGACGCGGAACTCGCCGGCCTCCACCTCCGGGTTGCGGGTGAAGGACACCTTCACGGCCCCCTGCAGGGTGTAGGCCTGGCTGCGGGCGTGCTTGATGACGACGTCGCACAGCTCCTCCGCCAGCGGCGTGCCCCAGTCCTGGGCGCGGGGGAAGTCCTCGTCCGAGAACTCCACCACGAAGACGTTGGGGGCCATGGTGCGGCCGGCGGAGATCGTGAACGCCTCCTGGTCGAGCTCCCGCCGCAGGGCGCTGGCGATCTCGACCGCCTCCACCCGCTTCCGGGAGCCGGTGGAGAAGGTGGCGCGGACGGCCTTCTCGATGCTCTTCTCGAGGCTCTCGAGGAATCCCATGCCGCCTCCTTCCAGGCGTCGATCACGGTGCGCATGCACCCGGTCCCGGGTCAGGCGTTCTCCAGGATAGTAGACGCGACGCCTGAGAGCCGCGTGGGCGGGGGGCAGGCGCGGCGGGGGACCCTTGCCAGGACGCCGCGCCGGGGGAAGAATTCAGGTATGAAGCACGCTGATCAAAAGACCCTGTCCCTGACCGCTCTCACGCTCTCGGCGCTCCTCCTGGCCGGATGCGGTGACGGCGGCGCCGGTGGTGGGGGCGGCGACGAGACCACGGGCGGAGCCGGGACGAGCGCCCCCGCCGAGCCCACCGGCACCGACGGCGCGACCGCCTCGGCCACGCCGACCGGCGACGAGAGTGCCTCCGCGACCCCTTCGGGCACGGCCACGCCCGACGAGAGCGCGTCGCCGTCGGGCACCGCCACCTCGACCTCCTCGCCGGGCGCGGGGAGTGAGGCCGCCGCCGTGGCGGGCGCGGTCGTCGCCGCCGAGGAGGAGGTGGCGGGGGGTCAGGTGTTCGAGATCGACCGCAAGGACGACGACGGTGGCTGGGAGGTCAAGCTCGCCGTCGGTGACCGGGAGAAGGAGGTCGACGTCTCCCAGGACGGCTCCGAGGTCACCCCGCAGGAGGGCGACGACCAGCTGGACCAGGAGGACCGCGAACGGATCGCTCAGGTCCAGGTCCCGGTGGAGGACGCCGTCCGGACGGCCTTGGACGAGGTGGACGGCACGCTCGACGGCGCCCAGCTCGACACGGAGGACGGCACCACCGTGTGGGAGATCGACATCGATGACGACGAGGGCACGTCGGTGGACGTGTACGTCAACGTGGACAACGGCTCCGTCGTCAAGGTCGACCGCTGACCCGGTGACGGCGGACCCCGGCCGCACGGAGCGCCGCCAGCTCCTGCTGACGTTCCTGGGCCTGCTCATGGCGGTCCTGCTGGCCGCCCTGGACCAGACGATCGTGGCCACGGCGCTGCCCTCGATCGTCGGGGACCTCGACGGGCTCGACCGGATCTCCTGGGTGGTCACGGCGTACGTGCTCGCCGCCACCGTGGGCCTGCCGGTCTACGGGAAGCTGGGCGACCTGTACGGGCGCAAGCGGATCTTCCTGGTGGCCGTCGTGGTCTTCCTGCTCGGGTCCGCGCTCTCGGGCGCAGCCCAGGACATGACCCAGCTCATCGTCCTGCGCGCCCTGCAGGGACTGGGCGGCGGCGGGCTCCTGATCGGGGCGCAGGCGATCATCGCGGACCTCGTGCCGGCCCGCGAGCGCGGCCGGTACATGGGGGTGATCGGGGCGGCCTTCGGCCTGGCCTCGGTGAGCGGGCCGCTGATCGGCGGGTTCCTCACCGACCTCGTGAGCTGGCGGTGGGTGTTCTACATCAACCTGCCCCTGGGGCTGGTGACGCTCCTGTTCATCCCCCGCTTCCTGCACCTGCCGCACGTCCCCCGGGCACGCGTGCGGCTCGACGTGCTCGGGGCGGCGCTGCTGGCGCTGGGCAGCGTGGCCTTCGTGCTCCTCACCACCTGGGCGGGCACGGCCTACGCGTGGTCGAGCCCGCGGATCCTCGGCCTCGCCGGGGCGACCCTGGTGCTCGGGGCCCTGTTCGTGCTGGTCGAGCGCCGCGCTCCGGAACCGATCATCCCGCTGCACCTGTTCCGCGTGCGCAACTTCGTGGTGTCCACCGCGGCGGCCGTCGGGATGGGCGTGATCATGTTCGCGACGATCACCTACCTGCCCACCTACCTGCAGATGGTCGACGGCGCGTCGGCCACCGGGGCGGGGCTGATGATGATCCCCGTGACGGTCGGGATGCTCGTCGGCACGATCGGCACGGGCCGCCGCATCGCGCGGACGGGACGCTACAAGCACTGGCCCGTGCTGGGTTCGATCGTGATGGCCGCAGGGCTCGTGCTGCTCTCGCTGCTCGACGAGACCACCCCGTACGTCCTGACGGCGGTGGGAATGGCCGTCACCGGTCTCGGCATCGGCTGCCTCATGCAGAATCTCATCCTGATCGTGCAGAACGCGGTGCCGCCCGGGGAGGTGGGGGTCGCGACGTCGTCGTCGAACTACTTCCGCCAGATCGGGGCGTCCTTCGGGATCGCCGTGTTCGGCTCCGTCTTCGTCGCCCGGCTCGACGACGCGCTCGCGGGCCGCGCCGTGACCTCCCTCGACGTCAACGCCCTGAGTCCCCAGGTGCTCGCGGGCCTGCCCGCCCCGGTCCAGGAGGCCGTCGCACAGGCCTTCGCGCAGTCGCTGCCGCCGATCTTCCTGTGGGGCCTGCCCGTGGCGGCCGGGTGCCTGGTGCTGTCCCTGCTCATCGACGAGATCCCGCTGGGCACCACCGTGTCCGCCGCGCGCGAGGAGGCGCCGGGGCCGCCCACGGAGCCCGCCGGGGCCGATCGCGGCGGGTCCGGTGGCTAGGCTGGTGCCGGAACCGCCACCGGATGCATCAGGAGCAGCTCATGACCGATCCGCGCCCGTTCACCACCGCCGACCTCTACGACGAGCGCGGGGAGCAGCTGATGTCCTGCCCGCGCCAGTTCCTCGACCTGGGCGGGGCGGCCGCGTTCACCGGGCCGGTGCGCACGGTCCGCTGCTTCCAGGACAACGGCCTGGTCAAGGCCGTGCTCGGCTCCCCGGGGGAGGGCGCCGTCCTCGTGGTGGACGGCCACGGCTCGATGGGCACCGCGCTCCTGGGGGACATGATCGCGGAGTCCGCGGTGCGCAACGGGTGGGCCGGGGTCATCGTCAACGGCCCCGTGCGGGACCGGGTCGCCCTGGCCGGGCTGCCCCTCGGGGTGAAGGCCCTGGGCTCCAACCCGCGCAAGTCCGCCAAGGACGGTGTCGGTGACCAGGACGTGCCGGTGGTCATCGAGGGCGTGACCTTCCGCCCGGGGCGGACGGTGTGGGCCGACGAGGACGGGATCCTGGTCGAGGGCTGAACGGCCTGTCGGTGCATCGGCACGTGCGGCCCGGCCGGTGGAACGGCGCCCGGGGCGCGCGAGGTGACGGCCGCGGCGTCGGTTCCGGGGCAGCCGGCTGCCCGCTCAGCCGGTGCGATGGGTGAGCCGGCCGCCGCGGTAGGTCGCGCGGACGCCGATGTGCTCCACCGACCCGCCCCGCCGGTGCACCTCCAGGGGGTTCTCCTCCAGCACCACCAGGTCCGCGAGCTTGCCGGGGGCGAGCGAGCCGATCCGGTCGAACATCCCCAGCGCCTTCGCGGCCTCGGACGTGTAGGCGGCCAGGGCCTCCAGCACGTCAAGCCGCTCCCCGGCGGGACCGAACCGCCGTCCGTCCCCGTCGAGACGGTCGGTCCAGGCCTGGACCGAGCGCAGCACGTCGCCGTCGGCGACCGGGCGGTCGGAGCTGCCCGCGATCCGCACCCCGGCCTCCAGGAAGCTGCGGCCCCGGTAGGTCCAGTCCGTGCGCTCGGGCCCCAGGAGCCGGCGGAACTGGACGGCCATGGGGCGCAGGAAGCCGATCTGCGGGGTCACGACGATCCCCGCGGCCGCGAGCCGCGGCAGCTGGTCCGGGCGGGTGATGCTCGCGTGCTCGATCCGGTTGGGCACCCGGTGGCGGCCGTGCTCGTCCTGGCACCGGGTGATCACGTCGATCGCGAAGTCGATCGCCCGATCCCCGATCGCGTGGGCGGCCACCGACCAGCCCGCCCGGTAGGCCGCGTGGATCGCCTCGGCCATCTGCCCGGGGTTCTCCTGGAAGTAGCCCGTGGAGTGGCCGCCGCAGAAGGCCTCGGTCACCGCGGCGGTCTCGCCGAGCAGCGAGCCGTCCACGAACACCTTGACCGGTCCGAGGCTCAGCTCGTCGTCGCCGAAGCCGGTGCGCAGCCCGAGGTCGAGACCGCGCACGGTGCCGTCCCCGAGCCCGTCGATCCTGTGCAGGACGTCCAGCACCGGCATCACCTGGGCCCGGGCGTGCAGGGCGCCGGCGTCCCTGGCCTGCTGGTAGGCCAGCAGCTCGGAGGGGTTGTGCCCGATCCAGCCGGCGCCCACCCCGGCCTCGGCGAACGTGGTGATGCCCTCGGCGGCGTAGCGGGCGGTGGCGCGGTCGAGCGCCGCCACGAGCCGGTCCACCGGGTAGGGGCGGAACAGCTCCTGCACCACGGCCTGGGCGGTCTCCTCGACCAGGCCCGTGGCGCGGCCGGTGTCGTCGCGCACGACGCGTCCGCCCACCGGGTCCGGGGTCCCCGGGGTGAGGATCTCCGCCCGGCGCAGCGCCTCGGAGTTCACCACCGCCGCGTGGCCGGACGTGTGCCGGACGAACAGCGGCGTGCGGCCGGTGATGCGGTCTAGGACGTCGATGTCGGGCAGCGATCCGCCCACGGTGGCCGGGAGGAACCCCGTGGCCATGAGCCACTCCTCGTCCCGCGGCTTCGCGGCCATCCCGCGCTCCAGCGCCGCGTAGAGCTCGTCCAGGGACGTGCAGCCGGAGAGGTCCACCTCCGCCAGCCCCAGCCCGAACCACGCGGTGTGGCAGTGCGCGTCCACGAACCCGGGCAGCACGGTGGCCCCGCCCAGGTCCACGGTCTCGGCCGCCGGCACGTCCGGGTCGTCGAGGACCACGATCCGCCCGCCGTGCACGCCCAGGCTCGTCGCCGCCGGGCGGCCCGGCTCCATGGTCAGGACCGTGGCGTTGACGAGCAGGAGATCGAGCTGCATGGGGATCCTTTCCGCGGCGTGCCCCCATCGTGGCACCCGGCGCCCGGGCCCGCACGGCCCGGTGCCGAACTCACCCGTTCCGACCGAGCCGCCGGGAGAGGTGCGCAGGTCCCCGGACGGAACCGGTGGGTGCGCGGCCGGAGGGGGCGCCGGGGCGGGGCGGCTCAGCCCAGGGCGGCGACGAGCTCCGTGGCCTGCCGGATCGCCCGCTTGGCGTCCAGCTCGGCCGCCACGTCGGCCCCGCCGATGAGGTGCACCGGCACGGCGCCGGTGTCGTGCCCGTTCCCCAGCAGCTCGTCGTGCAGCCTCCGCAGCGGCTCCTGGCCCGTGCACAGCACCACGGTGTCGACCGGCAGCACCTGCTCGACCGGCTCCGCGCCGTCGGGTCCCGGCGCGGTGAGGTGCAGTCCGTCGTCGTCGATCCGCCGGTACGTCACCCCGCTCAGCGCGCGGACGCCACCGGCCCGGAGCGAGGCCCGGTGGATCCAGCCGGTGGTGCGGCCCAGACCGGCTCCCGGCTTGCCGGGGGAGCGCTGCAGCAGCCACACCTCCCGTGCCGGGCGCTCGGGCCGGGGCACGGCCAACCCGCCCCGGGTGGACAGGGTCGTGTCCACGCCCCACGCCCGGTAGAAGTCCGTGCCCGAGGAGTGCAGGAGGAACTCGGCGACGTCGAAGCCGATGCCCCCGGCGCCGAGGACCGCGACCCGGCGGCCCACGGGCGCCCCGTGCTGCAGGACGTCCCGGTAGCCCACCACCGACGGGTGCTCCACGCCCTCGATCGCGGGCACGCGCGGTTCCACGCCCGTGGCGAGCACGAGCCGGTCGAAGCCGCACAGGTGCTCGGGCCCGGCCGCCGTCCCGAGCCGCACGTCCACGCCCAGCTCGGCGAGCCGCACGCCGTAGTAGCGCAGCGTCTCGGCGTACTCCTCCTTGCCGGGGATGCGCAGCGCCATCAGGAACTGCCCGCCGATCCGGTCCTCCGCCTCGAAGAGGGTGACGGCGTGGCCGGCCTCCGCGGCGTTGACGGCGAAGGCCAGCCCGGCGGGGCCCGCGCCCACCACGCCGATCCGCTCGGCCCGGCGGGTGGGGCCCAGCCGCAGCAGCGTCTCGTGCCCGGCCCGCGGATTGACCAGGCAGGACGCGGTCCGGCCGGCGAAGGTGTGGTCCAGGCACGCCTGGTTGCACGCAATGCACGTGTTGATGGTGTCCGCCCGGCCGCGCGCGGCCTTGGCCACGAAGTCCGGGTCCGCGAGCAGGGGCCGGGCCAGGGACACCATGTCGGCGTCCCCGTCCGCCAGGATCCGCTCCGCGGTCTCCGGGGTGCTGATCCGGTTGACGGCGATCAGCGGGATCCCGACCTCGCCCTTGAGCCGGCGCGTCACCCACGAGAAGCCGCCGCGGGGGACGACCGTGGCGATCGTGGGGATGCGCGCCTCGTGCCAGCCGATGCCGGTGTTGAGCAGGGTGGCGCCGGCGGCCTCGACCGCCCGGGCCAGCGCCACGACCTCCTCGAGCGTGGAGCCGCCCGGGACCAGGTCCAGCACGGAGAGCCGGTAGATCAGGACGAAGTCCGGCCCGGTGCGCTCGCGGACGCGGCGGACGATCTCCACGGGCAGGCGCATCCGGTTGTCGTAGGCCCCGCCCCACCGGTCGGTGCGGTGGTTGGTCTCCTCGGCGACGAACTCGTTGATGAGGTAGCCCTCGGAGCCCATGATCTCCACGCCGTCGTAGCCGGCCTCCCGGGCGAGCGCCGCGGTGCGGGCGAAGTCCTCGATGGTCCGCTCGACCTCCTCCGCCGTGAGCTCGTGCGGCACCACCGGGCTGATCGGGGCGCGCAGCGGGCTCGGGGCCACGGCGTCGGCCGTCCTGGCGTAGCGGCCGGCGTGCAGGATCTGCAGGGCGATCCGGCCGCCCTCGGCGTGCACGGCCTCCGTGACCGTCCGGTGCCGGGCCACCTCCTCCGGGGTGCGGAGCACGGCGCCGCCGACGTGCGTGGCGCCCTCGGGGCTCGGCCCGGTGCCGCCCGTGACGATGAGTCCCACCCCGCCTCGCACCCGCTCCGCGTAGAACGCCGCCAGCCGCTCGAACCCTCCGGGCAGCTCCTCGAGACCGGTGTGCATCGACCCCATGAGCACCCGGTTGGGCAGGGTGGTGAAGCCCAGGTCCAGGGGCGCGAGCAGGCGCGGATAGGGCACGGTCATGTGATACTCCTCGTCTCAGGTACTTGGGTCACCGTAGGCGAGGAGTGAGCCGCCTCACAAGCGCGGGGTGGGCTCAGAGCGCGGCCAGCAGGTCCTTCCAGGCCGAGCGCCACCGCGCGACGTCCTCGGCGGAGGCCAGCCCGGTGTGCGCGAGGGCCACCGTGGCGCGGCCGCTCCCCTTGTCGCCGATGTTCGCGGAGACCCTGGTCCCGTCGGCCAGGCGCACGCGCCAGTAGCGCCACTTCTCGGTGGCCGCGGTGGTGGGCGGATGCTGGAACGGGACGCCGCCGACCTCCGTGCGGCCCGCCATGAGCGCGGTCCACCGGGCGAGCGCCTCGTCCGGGGTGCCGGCCACCGTGCGGCTCGCGCTCGCCCCGAAGCTGCCGTCCCCGGCCTGCCCGGGCCGGCGGGCTCCCGTGTGCTGCTCGTAGGCCACCGCGACGGACTGCGACCACCACTCGGGATTCTCGACGACGCCCTCGAGCTGCTCCGCCACGCGGCGGGCGAGCTCGGCGTGGCCCATTGTCCGGGCGCCGAGCTCGTCGAGCCGCGCCGTCCAGGTCTCCCAGGGGATGCCGGTGGCCCGGGCGATGCCGGCCGTGCTGGTGCCGCGTGTGCTCATGGGACCCAGGGTAGCGGCGGCGCCCCGTCGCGCCGGGTCAGTCCCCGGCCGTGGGCCCGGGGCCGCCGTCCCCGGGCCCGAAGTCCGGGTCGGCGGGGTCGTCGGCGTCCCCGGCGCTCGGCACGCGCTGGCCGGCGTTGGTCTGGCCCAGCGGGTCCGGGGCCGTCTCCAGATCCCGTGCCGGGGTGTCGGGAATGCCGATGTCATCGGCCAGGTGCGGGTCGTCGGGGAGCTGGTCGCCGGAGCCGGGGATCGTGTCCATGGTGCCCAGCCAACCAGTGGCTCCGGGTCCTGGCAAGGGCCCGGGAGGCACCCGGCGGCTGACGCGGTCGCCGGCGGGGTGGCGGGCGCAACACCGCCGGCGGATATCGCGGACAGCGAATGGACAGGCTGCTGACAGTAGGTGGGGGCCGTGCCATAGTGGTCGGCAGAGGCCCGCTCCTGCGGGCCGCCCGCAGTTGTCGAGCTAGGCCGCCGCCCGGCGGCGGCCGGAAACATGGAGACGAACCCATGGCCACGCCGAACCAGCGCACCGCCCCCTACACCGTGCCCGGTCTGTCCACCGAGAACGGCCACGAGGTCGCCCAGACGCTCCAGCAGCGTCTGCACGCGCTCAACGACCTCCAGCTCACGCTCAAGCACGCCCACTGGAACGTGGTGGGCCCCAACTTCATCTCGGTCCACGAGATGCTGGACCCGCAGATCGAGCTCGTGCGCGGCTTCGTCGACGAGCTCGCCGAGCGCATGGCCACCATGGGCGTGGGCCCGTCCGGCCTGCCCGGCGACCTCGTCCGGGCCCGCACCTGGGACGACTACTCGGTCCACCGGGCCACCGGCGTGGAGCACCTCGCCGCCCTCGACGTCGTCTACAACGGCGTGATCGAGGACCACCGCGACGCGATCCAGAAGGTCGGCGAGCTCGACCCCGTCACCGAGGACATGCTCATCGGCCAGGTCAAGGAGCTCGAGCTCTTCCAGTGGTTCATGCGCGCCCACCTGGAGAACAGCGGCGGCGACCTCCGGCACGGCGGCGCCCGCACGGAGCAGGGCGCGGCGGAGTCCGCCGCCCAGTAGCCCCTCCAGCGACCGTGGCAGCCCACGTCCGCCCCGGCCCCGCCGACCCCCCTGGTCCGCGGGGCCGGGGCGCGTTCACGGCCATGACCTTCAACATCCGGCGCCCCATGGAGAAGTACCGCCGGATGGCACCCGACGCGTGGTTCACCCGGGCGCCCGCGGTGCAGGCCGTGCTCCGGGCCCACCGGCCGGAGCTGGTCGCTCTCCAGGAGGTCCTTCCGCAGCAGCTGCACCCCCTGCGGCAGGGGCTGGGACCGGACCACGTCCTCCTGGGCGGGGGCCGGGACGCCGACGGCGGCGGCGAGCGGTGCCTGCTGGGCGTGGACACCGCCCGCTTCGGGATCGAGCACTGGCGGCAGCGGTGGCTGTCCCCGCAGCCGGAGCTGCCGGGATCGAAGTGGCCGGGCGACCTCTTCCCCCGCACCCTGGTGCTGGCCGACCTCACGGACCGGCGCACGGGAGTACGCTGGCGCGCGGTGGCCACCCACCTCGACCCGTGGCCGGAGCGCGGCCGGCTGCGCCAGCTGGCCGCGCTGCAGGGCCTGCTGCACAGCTGGGACGGGCCCCTGCTGCTCCTGGGGGACATGAACGCGGCCGCCGGCCGGTCCCGCACCTGGGACGCCGCGCTGGCGGGTGGGCTGCGGGACACCCTGCCCGCGGACGCCGCCGGGACCTTCCCCAGGTACCGGGACCCCCGTGCCGGGACGCCGCGCCTGGACTGGATCCTGTACGGCGGCCGGGTCCGCGTGCTCGGCTCCCGCGTCCTGGCCGAGCGCCCGCGCGGCGTCTGGGCCTCGGACCACTTCCCCGTGCTGGCCGAGCTCGAGCACGACGGCGGCCCCACCTCCTGAGGACGGGGCCGCCGGGTGCCGACCGGTGGGTGCGGACCGGTCAGTACACGATGGAGAACACCCAGACGCCCAAGGTCATGGTCAGGAGGGTGATCAGCGCGATCCCGACGAGGTTCAGCCACAGCCCGCCCTTGATCATCTGCCCGATGGTCACGTAGCCGGAGCCGAAGGCGATGGCGTTGGGCGGGGTGGCCACCGGCAGCATGAACGCGCACGTGGCCGCGAGGGCCACCGGGATGGCCAGCAGCATGGGGTCCAGGCCCAGGCCGAGGGCCACGCCCCCGGAGACCGGCAGGAACGTGGCGGCCGTGGCGGTGTTGCTGGTCAGCTCCGTGAGGAAGAGGATGCCGGCGGCGAAGATCGCCACGACCAGGACCACCGGCACGGTGCCCAGCGCCGCGGCGCCCTCCCCGATCCAGTCCGTCAGACCGGAGGAGGTGAACTGCGAGGACAAGGCCAGCCCGCCGCCGAAGAGCAGCAGCACCCCCCACGGCAGCTTCACCGCGGAGTCCCAGTCCAGCAGCCGCACTCCACGCTGGGCCCCGGCCGGGAGCAGGAACAGCAGCAGCCCCACCACCATGGCGATCCCGGCGTCGCTGATGGGCGGGGAGTCGAAGACGATGGGGACGAAGACCCAGCTCAGGGCTGCCAGGGCGAAGATCGCCAGCACCAGCTTCTCGCCGGTGGACATGGCGCCGAGCTTGTCCAGCTCCTCGTTGACGAGCCTCCTGCCGCCGGGGATCTCGTCGATCTCCGGCTTGAACAGGACCTTGGTGAGCAGGAACCAGGCGATGACGAGCATGACGGCGGACAGCGGCACGCCCACGAGCATCCACTGGCCGAAGCCGACGTCGATGCCGTGCGCCTCCTGGAGGTAGCCCACCATCAGGGTGTTCGGCGGGGTGCCGATGATCGTGCTGAGGGACCCGATCGAGGCGGCGTAGGCGATGCCGAGCATGAGCGCCGTGCCGAAGTTGGAGGCGATGACGGCCTCCTTCACCTCCGCGCTCTGCGGGTCGGCCCCCTCCAGGCCGGAGTCCTCCAGAGCCCCGCCGCCCGCGCCGGCGGGGGACGCACCGGAGTCCTCGAGCAGCTTGGGCAGGAGCAGCAGCACGGACACGCCGATGGGCAGCATCATCACGGCGGTGGCCGTGTTGGACACCCACATGCTGAGGAACGCGGTGGCCAGCATGAAGCCGGCCACCATCTGGGCCGGCTTGGTCCCCATCACGCGCACGGTGCGCAGGGCGATCCTGCGGTGCAGGTTCCAGCGCTGCATCGCCAGCGCCAGCAGGAACCCGCCCATGAACAGGAAGATGATGTTGCTGCCGTAGGAGGCGCCGACGTCGTCCACGGCGACGTCCTCCCCGAGCACGGGGAAGACGATCAGCGGGAGCAGGGCGGTGGCCGGGATGGGGATGGCCTCGGTCATCCACCACGCGCCCATCAGCACGGCGGTGGCGGCGGTGAGCCTGGCGGGGTGGCCCACGTCGGCGGGCATGGCGACGTAGACCAGCAGGGCCAGGACCAGGCCCACGGCCAGCCCGGCCCACTTGATGCGGTGCGTCTTGGCGTGCTCCGGGGGCGCCTGCTCCCCGGGCGAGCGCAGGTCGGCCTCCTCGATGTCGTGCGGCCGGGGGCGGCGCTCCTCCTGGGTTGTTCCGGGGACGGGCGGTCGGTTGCTCATGGCGGCTCCAGGTCTGGTCGGTGACGGTCGTGCTCTCGGTCAGGGATCGGAGGGGGCGCCGGCCCACGGGGCGGGCCGCGCAGGGCCCGCGCGCCCCCCGGCCGAGGGGGCGGCCCCGCGCGTGGACGCCTGGACCGCCGGCAGCCGGATGCACGCGGCCACGTGCTCCGGCGCGGTGCGGCCGGCCTCCGGGGGGGCGCCCGGGGCGCCCGGCGGGGGAACGGGCTCGGGCACCGTCCGCGCGCACTCGTCAGCCGCCCACGGGCACCTCGTGCGGAAGACGCAGCCGGACGGCGGGTCCAGGGGGGAGGGCACCTCGCCCTCGAGCGGGGCGGTGCGGCGGCGGCGCTCCGCCACGGGGTCGGCGGACGGGGCGGAGGCGAGCAGCGCCTTGGTGTACGGGTGGGCGGGGGCGTCGAAGACGTCCCGCACGCCCCCGTCCTCCATGAGCCGGCCGAGGTACATCACGAGCACGTGGTCGCTCATGTGCTCCACGACCGCGAGGTCGTGGGCGATGAACAGGTACGTGAGCCCCAGCTCGCCCTGCAGCCGGTTGAGCAGGTTCATGATCTGCGCCTGGACGGAGACGTCCAGGGAGGCGGTCGCCTCGTCGAGGATGACGAGGTCGGGTTCGCCGGCGAGCGCCCGGGCGATGGACACCCGCTGGCGCTGCCCGCCCGAGAGCTCGTGCGGATACCGGTCGAGGAAGCGGCCGGAGAGGCCCACGAGCTCGAACAGCTCCGCCACCCGGCGGCGGCGCCCGTCCCTGTCCCCGCCGAGGCCGTGCACCTCGAGGGGCTCCGCCACAGCGCCGGAGACGTGCTGGCGGGGGTCCAGGGACGCGAAGGGGTCCTGGAAGACCATGGCGATCCGCCGGCGCAGGGCCTTGAGCTCCCGGCCCCGGACCGAGGTGATGTCCTTGCCGTCGAGCAGCACGGTCCCCGCGCTGGGCTCCACCAGGTGCATCAGCGCGTTGGCCACAGTGGACTTGCCGGAGCCGGACTCGCCGACCAGGGACACCGTCTGCCCCCGGTGGATGTCGAAGTCGATCCCGGCCACGGCCTGCACCACGCCCTTGCCGCGGTCGGTGCTGACGGGGAAGCGGACCTGCAGGTCCCGCACGCTCAGCAGCGGCCGGTGGTCGTCGGTCATCGGGGGCCTCCTCGCCGGTCGGTGCCGTCCGCGTCCCCGCCGTAGAAGGTGCGGACCACGTGGTCCGGCCCCACCGGGGTCTCCGGCGGTCGCTCGGTCTCGCAGCGGGGGTCGCCGCGGACGGGGCAGCGGTCCCAGAACAGGCAGCCCCGGGGCAGGTGCTTCGGGTCCGGCGGGCTGCCGGGGATGACGGCGAGCTCGCCCTTGCCGCGGGCCGTCTGCGGCCGGGAGGCCATGAGCCCCCGGGTGTAGGGGTGGCGGGGGTCGGTGAAGAGCTCCTCGAGGGGCGCGGACTCCACGATCTGCCCGCCGTAGAGCACGGCCACCCGGTCCGCGATCCCGGAGACCACGCCGAGGTCGTGGCTGATCCAGATCACGCTCATGCCGCGGGAGGCCTGCAGCTCCTTGACCCGCTCCAGGATCTGGGCCTGCGTCGTGACGTCGAGCGCGGTGGTGGGCTCGTCCGCCACGAGCAGCTCGGGGTCGCAGGCCAGGGCCACGGCGATCATCACGCGCTGCTTCATCCCGCCCGAGAGCTGGTGGGGGTAGGAGGAGAGGCGGGACGGCGGATCGGGGATGCCGACGGCCTCGAGCAGCTCGAGCGCCCGGCGCCGGGCGTCGCGGCGGGTGAGGCCCAGGTGGAAGCGCGGTGCCTCCGTGAGCTGCTGCTCGACGGTCAGCACCGGGTTCAGCGACGTGGAGGGGTCCTGGAAGACGAAGCCGACCCGCCGGCCGTGGACGCCGCGCAGCTGGCGGGGGCTCATCGTCACGATGTCCTGGCCGTCCAGCAGGGACTGTCCGTCCACGCGGGCGGGCGGGGAGTCGATCAGGCCGGTGGCCGCGAGCACCGTCATGGACTTGCCGGACCCGGACTCGCCCACGATGCCCAGGGTCCCGCCCCGGGGGACGGCGAAGGACACGCCGTTGACGATCTCCGCGGGGCCGATCCGGACGGAGAGGTCCCGCACGTCGAGCAGCACGTCCCGGTCGGCGGGCGCCGGGGCGGTGGGGCGGCGGGGCTCGGTCGTGCGCATCAGGCGCTCCTCCGGATCTCGTCGGCGGTCCGCTGGCGCGGGTCGAGGACGTCGCGCATGCCGTCGCCCACGAGGTTGAACGCCAGCACGGTGCAGAAGATGGCCAGGCCCGGGAACACGCTCATCCACCAGGCGTCGTAGATGAAGGCCTGGGCGTCGTAGAGCATCCGCCCCCAGGAGGGCTCGGGCGGTTGGACGCCCAGGCCCAGGAAGGACAGCGCGGCCTCGGAGAGGATCGCGAAGGCCAGCGAGAGGGAGGTCTGGACGGTGATGGGCCCCATGATGTTCGGCAGCACGTGGCGGCGCAGGATGAGCCCGTCGGACGCCCCGATGGCCTGGGAGGCCTTGACGTAGAGCTCCTCGCGCACCGCCAGCGTGGAGGCCCGGGTGATGCGGGCGAAGATGGGGGTGTAGACCACCCCGATCGCGATCATCGCGGTGGTCAGCCCCGGGCCCAGGACGGCGACGATGGCCATGGCCAGCAGCAGGATGGGGAACGCGAAGAGCACGTCCGCGCTGCGCATGACGACCGTGTCGAGCCAGCCGCCGAAGAAGCCGGCCACGAGCCCCAGGGCCACCCCGACCACCAGGGCGATGCCCACCGCCACCAGTCCCACCATCAGCGAGATCCGGGCGGAGAGCACCACGCGGGAGAACACGTCCCGGCCCAGCTCGTCGGTGCCGAACAGGTGCGCCCCCGAGGGGGGCTGCAGGGCGTTGACCACGTCGATGTCGTTCGCTCCGTAGGGCGCGATCCAGCGTCCGAGCACGGCCAGCAGGAGCACGAGGACGAGGATGGCCAGCCCGGCCGCCGTGACCTTGTTCGAGACCAGCATCCGCAGGGTGCCGGTGCGGCCGGCCTCCTCCGGGGTCTCCGCCGGCGCGGCGGGCCGGGGGGCGGGCCCGGTGCGGCCGTCCCCGGCGCCCGGGGCGCGGCGGTCGGGCGAGGGCGTCTCGGAGCTGCTCATGACACACGGATCCTCGGGTCGACGACGGCGTACAGGATGTCCACCAGCAGGTTGATCAGCAGGAAGATGAGGGCGATCAGCAGCACGGTGCCCTGGACCACCGGGTAGTCGCGGGCCGCGACGGCGTCGAAGACCAGCCGGCCCAGCCCCGGCCACGCGAAGACCACCTCGATCACGATGAGACCGCCGAGCATCGTGGCGGCCTGGACGCCGGCCACCGTGAGGATCGGCACGAGCGCGTTGCGCATCACATGCCGGCCGACCACCGTGCGGCGGGGCAGGCCCTTGGAGCGGGCGGTGCGCACGTAGTTGGAGCCGACGACGTCGAGCACCGCGGAGCGCACGTACCGGGTCATGATCGACCCGGAGACCACGCCCACGGCGAGTCCGGGGAGGATCACCCGCTGGAGCCAGCCCCCCGGGTCCTCCGTGAACGGCACGTACCCGGAGGGCGGCAGCAGCCCCAGCATCGTCGAGAAGACGATGATCAGGAGCAGGCCGAGCCAGAAGTCGGGGACCGAGACGCCGAACTGGCTCACGGCGCGGATCCCGCCGTCCGCCGCGGAGCCGCGGCGCAGGCCGGCCCAGGTGCCGAGCGGGAACGCGATGAGCAGCGCGATCGTGATGCCGGCGAGGCCGAGGGACACTGTGGCGGGCAGCCGGTCCAGCAGGATCAGGGTCACCGGCTCACCGCTGCGGAAGCTCACGCCCAGGTTGCCCGTGAGGGCGTTGCCGATGTACGCGAAGAACTGCACGAGCAGGGGCCGGTCCAGCCCGGAGGCCTCCCGCAGGGCGTCGTAGGACTCCTGGGTGAAGCGGGTGCCGAGGGCCACCCGCACGGGGTCCCCGGGAACGAGCTGGAGGAGGGCGAAGACCACGACCAGCACGCCGAAGAGCACCACCACGGTGTGCAGCAGGCGCTTGACCAGAAATCTCAGCAGCGGGCTGCTCATTCGGTGTCCTCCTCGAGCCGGACGTCCTTGAACCGGACGGCGCGGTCCGGGCGGGCCTCGTAGCCCTGCAGGTCGGGGGTCCACGCCTGCACCACGTCGGGGTTGTACAGGTAGACGTAGCTGGCGTCGTCCACGATCTGCTCCGCCGCCCGGGCGTAGAGCTCCTTGCGGGCGTCCTGGTCGGTCTCGGTGCGCCCCGCGTCCAGGAGCCGGTCGACCTCGGGGTTGCTGTAGCCCTGGGCGTTGTTCGAGCCCTCGGAGTGGTGCTGGTTGTAGTAGTAGTCGTTGATGTCCACGTTGCCGAGCCAGCCCAGCAGGAGCATGTCGAAGTTGCCCTGGGCCTGCTCGTCGAGCCAGGTGGCGAAGTCGAGGGTCCGGATGTCGGTGGCGACCCCGATGTCGGCGAGGTTCGCGGCGATCACCTGGGCGGCCGTGACGGTCTCGGGGTACTCGTTGGTGACCATGAGCTCGACGGTCTCCCCGGTCAGCCCGGAGCCCTCCGCGAGCTCCCGGGCGCGCTCCGGGTCCTGCTCGAAGGGCGCGTACTCGTGGTGCCACACGGACGTCTCGGGGACCGCCGTCTGGTTCAGGGTCGCGTTGCCGTACCACGTGACCTGGGCGATCGCCTCCCGGTCGATGGCCTGCGCCACGGCCAGGCGCGCGTCGAGGGAGTCGAAGGGCGGGCGCGCCTGGTTCATGGCCACGTACCAGTAGTCCGTCGAGGGGACCCCGGCGACCTCGACGTCGGGGTTCTGCCGCAGCGAGTTCACCCGCTGCGGCGGGATGGAGTCGGTCCAGTGCACCTCGCCCGCCGTGAGGTCCGCGAGCGCCGTGGTGCCCTCCGAGATGAACCGGTAGACGACCCCCGGGACGTGGGGGCCCTCGCCCCAGTAGGCGTCGTTGGCCCGCAGCGTCACGGCCGTGCTCGCGGAGTTGCCCACCACCTCGAACGGGCCGGTGCCCACCGGGTCGAGCTGGACGTCGCCGCTCTCCACGTTCTGCCGCTCGACGATGGCCATGCCCTTGTACCCGCCGATCGCGGCGAGCAGGGCGGGCGTCGGCTGGGACACGTCGATGCGCACGATGTGCTCGTCGACCGCCACCACGTCCTCGACGGCGGCCAGGCGGTAGGCGTTGGCCAGCTGCTCGTCGATGATCCGGTCGTAGGAGTACACGACGTCCTCGGCCGTGAACTCGGAGCCGTCGTGGAACGTGACGCCCTGCCGCAGGCGGAACGTCCAGGACAGCTGGTCCTCGCTGACCTCCCAGGACTCGGCGAGGGCGGGCTGCATCTCGAGGTTCTCGTCGGGCTCCACCAGGGTGTCGTAGACGTTCTCGAGGATCTGGAAGGAGAAGTAGGCGCTCGTGTTGTGGGGGTCGAGCTGGTCGGGCTCCCCGGCGATCGCCACCTCCAGGTAGCCGTCGGTGTCGATGTCACCCGCCCCCGACAGGTCCACGCCCTCGCCGGTCGAGCAGGCGCCCAGGGCGAGGCACACGGCGCTCCCCAGGGCGACGATCCGTGCTCCGCGTGCCATCCGCCGCCTCCCGGTGGTAGGAATGAGCCGTCCGCCCGGGCGGTTCCGGCAGGCGCCCCGCCCGGCCGCCCTGCCGGTGCGCACCCGGACGTGGGTGTCGTCCCACCCTATGCACCGGGGCGGACCGCCACCATCACCACCGCGTGTCCGGCGCGGCGCGGGGGACGGCGGCGCCCCCCGCGCCGCGCCGGACAGCCATCGACAACGAGCCGGTCGTCACGGACATGACGGCCAGGAGGTGCTTGTGACCTACACCGTGATCGCCCGCAGCGCGGACTCCCGCCTGCTCGGGGCCGCCACGGCGAGCTGCTCGCTCGCCGTGGGCAACGCCGTTCCGGCCCTCGTGCCCACCGCCGGGGTCGTGGCCTCCCAGGCGTGGACCAACCGGCGGCTGCGCTACGAGATGCTCCGCACCCTGCACCACGGGGGCACGGCCGAGGAGGCGATCGCCGCCCTGACCGACGCCGACCCCGATCTGGCGCTGCGCCAGGTGGCGGTCCTGCCCGTGGCGGGGCCCGGTGCGCACCTCACCGGCAGCCTGTGCACGCCCTGGGCCGGAGGCGTGGCCGGGACCGACTTCGTGGTCATCGGCAACTACCTGGCCGGCCCGGAGGTCGTCGAGGCGATGCGCGCGGCGATGGACGAGGCGCTCGCAGGGCCCGGGCCGACCAGCACCGGGATGGCGGAGGCGCTGCTGGCCTGTCTGCGCGCGGGCCAGGACGCCGGCGGGGACAGCCGGGGGCAGCAGAGCGCCGCGGTGCTCGTGGCCGACACGCTCGCCGGCTTCCAGTACCCCGTGCTGCTCGACGTCGACCTGCGCGCCGACAACTCGCCCGCCCCGTTGGACGACCTGGCGGAGATGCTCGCGCTGAAGGGCAGGGCCCACCCGGCGCCGGCCGAGGTGATGCCCAGCATCCGGGTCCCGCACCGCCCCGAGGACGAGAAGCTCTGGTCGACGGTCCTGTCCTGACCGGCCGCCGGGGTGGCCTACCCTCGGTCCATGACCTCTCGTCGTGTCTCCCCGCCGGTGCGCCACGGCGCCGCCGCCGGCCTGACCGCGGTCCTCCTGGTGGCTGCGACGGCCCTCGCCGGCTGCGCCCCGGAGCCGTCCGCGCCCCCGGGGACCGCTCCGGACGGGGCCGGGGCGGCGTCGTCGGCCCGGTCATCGGCCCCTGCCACGAGGCCGGACCCGGCTCCCGACCGGCTGGAGGTCGTGGTCACCGGTGACGTCCTGCTCCACCCGGGGCTGTGGGCGCAGGCCGAGGCGGACGGGGACGGGGAGCTGGACTTCGGCCCGCTCGTGGAGGGGCTGCGCCCGTTCACCGAGAGCGCCGACCTCGCGATCTGCGACATGGAGACCCCGCTCGCGGCGCCCGAGGGCCCCTTCTCCGGGTACCCCTCGTTCGAGGTGCCGCCACAGATCGCCCCGGCGCTCGCGGAGATCGGCTACGACGCGTGCACCACGGCCACGAACCACGCCGTGGACGCCGGACCGCAGGGCCTCGAGCGGACCCTCGACGTCCTGGCGGACGCCGGGATCGCCACCACCGGCACCTACCGCACCGCGGAGGAGGCGCGGGAACCACTGGTCCTGGACGCGGACGGCGTGCGCGTGGGGCTGGTGACCGGGACCTACGGGCTCAACGGCAACGTCCCGGACGCCGCGTGGCGCGTGGACCTGCTGGACGTGCCGGAGATGGTCCGCAAGGCGCGCCGGGCCCGGGAAGCGGGGGCGGAGATCGTGCTGGCCGCGGTGCACGCCGGGCAGGAGTACTCCTCGGCCCCCGACCGGCAGCAGCGCGAGGTCACGCACGCGCTCGCGGACAGCGGGGAGTTCGACCTCGTCTACGGCCACCACACGCACTCGGTGCTGCCGATCGAGAAGCACGGGGACACCTGGATCGTCCACGGCCTGGGCAACAGCCTCTCGGAGCACGCCACCCGGGTGCCCGTCAACAACGAGGGCCTGACGGTCAGCATGTCCTTCGCGCGCGAGGACGGGGAGTGGGCCGCGGGCGACCCGGTGTGGACCCCGCACATCCTCACCCTCGACCCGATCCGGTGGTGCGCGCTGCCGGCCCAGGACGTCTGCCGCTCCCCGGAGGAGGACGCGGCGTCCCTGGCCCGCACCGCGCGGACCGTGGGGTCGATGGGCGCGGAGGCCGACGGCGCCCGCCCCTGGCGACCGCTCAGCCCGGCTCCCGCAGCACCGCAGGGCCCCGACGGACCGTAGCGCTCAGTCCCGGTCCAGGCTGACGAGCGCCTGCACCGGGGCGTGGTCGCTGGGGTGGCCCCCGGCGAAGCGGGCGGTGTTGATCGCGGCGCGGCGCACCCGGACGCCGGGACCGGCGAGCACCCAGTCGATGCGCTCCTCGCCCTCGACGGCCTCGCCGTAGTCCGGGAAGGTGCCCCACGCGGGGGTGAGCCGTTCCTCGGCGGCCGTCCAGGTGTCGGCGAGCAGCCCGGAGCCCACGAGCGTCTCGTAGGCCTCGGAGTCGCCCGCGTCCGCGTTGAAGTCCCCGGTGACCACGGTGGGGGTGTGCGGGTGGAAGCTGTGCACGAGCTCGACCAGGGCCTCCGCGCTGAGTCCCCGGGCGTCCTCGGAGTCGTGGTCGAAGTGGGTGTTGGCGAGCACGAGGTCGGTGCCGGTGCCGCGGTCCAGGAAACGGCCCCAGGTCACGATGCGCGGGACGTCGTTGCCCCACGTGGTGGAGCCGATGAGCTCCGGGGTGCCGGAGAGCCAGAACTGGTCCCACTCGAGCAGCTCCAGGCGCCGGGCGTCGTAGAAGATCGGGGAGTACTCGCCCTTGCTGCCCCCGGCGCGGCCGTAGCCGACCATCCGGTAGCCGGCCGGCAGCGCCTGCTCCACCGCCGGCAGCTGGTGGTGGAGGGCCTCCTGCACCCCCAGGAGCGTGGGCTGCTCGAGCTGCAGCAGCCGCACGAGCCGGGGCGCGCGGTCGGGCCAGTGGTCCGGGTCCCCGGTCCGCGTGCCGCTGTGGTGGAAGCGGATGTTGTAGGTCATCACGTGCAGGGACCGGCCCGTGGCGGGCCCGATGAGCGGCACCGCGGGGTCGGCGACGCCGGGGGCCGCGGAACGGTCGAGAAGAACGGTGTCCGGTGACATCACTGCTCCAGGGTGGGGAGGTGCGGGGGCGTCGTGGTCCCATGGTGGACCGGGCGGACCGTCCACGGGGTCACCGGGGTGGAAGCCCCGGTGGCCATCCGGTGAACTCGTGGCGTCCGCCACGGGGACCGCGGCCCCGTGGCCGGCGTCGCACGGCTCAGGCATCGGGCACCGCCACGGGGAAGTGCCGGATCTGCCCGGCGCGGAGCTCGTGGACCGCGCCGTCCACCCACACCCGCACGGGACGGGCGGGGCCGGGGCCGAGGTAGAGACGCAGCGCCGCGGGGGTGAGCTCCACCTGGATCGGCTGGTCCCGGTAGTGGATCGAGAAGGTCACCTCGGGCACCTGCGGCGGGATCGCCGGACGGAACCACAGCATGTCCTCCCGGATCTCCAGGCCCGTGTAGCAGCGGGTGAGGATGTCCACGGAACCGGCCATGGCACCGAGGTGGATGCCCTCGCGGGTGGTGTCCCCCTGGGCGTCGAGGAGGTCGCTGCTCAGGGCGCGGGTGAGGAAGGACCAGGAGCCGCGGCGGTCGAGGCGCGACTCGACCCACGCGTGCACCACGTTGGACAGCGTGGACCCGTGGGTGGAGCGGGTGCGGTAGAAGGCCACGGTGGCCTGGACCGCCTCCGGCGGGAAGGCGTAGCCCATCTGCCCCAGCAGCTCGCGCAGCTCCCGGTCGGAGAACAGGTACAGCAGCATCAGGACGTCGGCCTGCTTGGAGAGCCGGTAGTCGTTCGTGGACAGTCCTTCGGCGTCGAGGATGAGGTCCAGCCGGCCGATGCGGCCGTAGCGCCCCTGGTACTCCTCCCAGCAGAACTCCGGGAGATCGCCGTAGCCCTCGAACTGGGCGAGCACGCCGTCGGCGAGGAAGGGGACCCGCAGCCGGGTGCGGATCCGCTTCCAGCTCGTCAGCTCGTCCTCGCGCAGGTCCAGCCGCTGCCACAGGGGGCCCCCGTAGTCCTTGCCGAGGCGGTCGATCAGCTCCAGGGCGCGGTTGAGCAGCCACGCGGTCATGACGTTGGTGTAGGCGTTGTTGCGCAGGCCGGACCCCGGGGCGCCGGGACAGCCGTCGTGGAACTCGTCCGGTCCCATGACGCCCGAGATGTCGTAGCGGTCGTCCCGCGGGTCGTGGACGGCCAGGCCCGCGAAGAACCGGGCGATCTCCACCATGAGCTCCGCCCCCTCCTCCACGAGGAAACGGGTGTCCGCCGTGGACTGGAAGTACTGCCACACCGAGTGGGCGATCGCGAGGCCCACGTGGTGCTGCAGCCGGGAGTTGTCCGGGATCCACTTCCCGGACCGGGGGTTGAACAGCACCGTGGGCGTCTCCTCACGGCCGTCGCTGCCGCTCTGCCAGGGGAACATCGCCCCGGCGTGCCCGGCCTCCCGCGCGGCGGCCCGGGCCTGCTCGAGGCGCCGGTAGCGGTAGGCGAGCATCGACCGCGTCCACTCGGGCCGGCGGAGGGTGAGCATGGGGTAGACGAACATCTCGTCCCAGAAGACGTGGCCGCGGTAGCCCTCGCCGTGCAGTCCGCGGGCGGGCACGCCCGCGTCCAGGTCAGGTCCCGCCGCGGCCACCGACTGCAGGACGTGGAAGGTGTTGAGGTTCACGGCGAGCCCCACCTGCCCCCCTGTGCCCGTCGCGACGGCGAACGCGGACCACAGGGCCTGCCACGCCGCCACGTGCCGGCTCAGCAGCTCCTCGAAGGTCCCGGCCCGGGCCAGGGCGCCGCCCGCCGCGAGCGCCGGCGTCGAGATCGCCCGGTCCCGGGAGGTGGTGAGGGCGACGATCTTCTCGACCCGCACGGCCTCGCCGGCCTGCATCCCGATGTGCATCTCGTGGCCCGTCACCCCGGGGGCCGGCGTGACGGGGAGCATCGATCCGGAGCGTCGCACGCGGTTGTCCTCCAGCACCCGGGTGCGCATCGCCACCGCGATGTGGATCTGGGACTGGCACGTCACGGTGTCCAGCAGGACCGTACCGGGCCCCAGGTCCTCCACCGTGGTCGCGCCCAGGTGGCGGTCGGACAGCGACGCGTACTCGCGGACGTTGCGGTTCGCGACGTCCGCGTCCACCAGGCTCCGGACGGTGAGGGTCCCGGACCAGTCCTCGGCCTCGAACACGGTCTCCTGGCCCGCGAGATGACGCTGGTCCTTGGAGACGAACCGGCGGGTGGTGACCCGGGTGGTCCGGCCGACGTCGTCCCGGAAACGGAGGCTGCGGGTCAGCACGCCGGTGCGCACGTCCAGGTCCTGCAGGTAGTCGAGGGCGTTCTCCTCGGTCGGCAGGTACCAGTACCCGTTGCCGACGCGGTACTGCAGCATCGTCCAGTCGGGGGCGTTGACCATGTGCTCGTCCTCGACGGTGAGCCCGTCGACGTCCGTGCGCAGGCGGTTGTAGACACCCGCCAGGTAGGTCCCCGGGTAGTGCGGGCCCTGGGCCCGGGACTCGCTCGCGGCGCCGCGGGTCGCCATGTACCCGTTCCCCAGAGTGCACAGGGACTCGCGCAGGCCCTCCTGCGGGGCGTCGAAGGACGTGTAGGTCAGGTTCCACGGGCTGTCCCCGCCCGATCCGCCGCCCCACGCGGCGGTGCCGGAGACGGGGGCCAGCGGCAGGTCGAGGGCCTCGAGGTCGTCGACGACGAAATGGGCGCCCGCGGCGAGCAGCGGTCCGCGGCGGTCCGCGTCGCCGAGGCCGACGACGAGGCCGAACCCCTCGGTCACGGCGGTCCGCACCAGGCGGTGGCTGTCGGTGACGACGACGACGTGCTCGGGGTCGACCCCCAGCTGACGGGAGGCGAGCCGCAGGGACACGGACGGAGGATGCCGGTGGGGACGCCGGGACACGGGTCCGGCCGGGTCGTCGTCCGGCGGGTCGGCGGCCACGACGACGTCGGCCAGGAACTCCGAGGGCAGCTCCTGGCGGGCCGTGACCACCGCCGTGAGGACGCCCTCGGCCCGCAGGCGGGCGAAGAGGGCCTGCGCCCCGGCATCGGACACGGGCTGCTCGCCCGGCTCCGTGAGCACGGAGTGCTTCTCCTCGACAGAGGGGTCCAGGGCCAGGAGGACGGCCCCGAAGCTGGTCCTGCCGGGAACGACCGGTTCCGCCTCGACGCCGCTCATGCGGTCATTGTGCCACCTGCCTCCGTCAGGTGCTGGAGGCGGGCAGGGCGGGACGTCAGTTGATCGTGCTGAGGCGGATGGTCTCGGGCAGCCCCAGGATCTGCTCTATGACCTCCCGCGTCACGCCGTTGCCGGCGTCCGTGACGAGGTAGCCGGTGTCCCCACGGGTGGACAGCTGCTGGCGGTCGATGTTGATGCCGTGGTCGCCGAGGACGCTGTTGACGGTCGCCAGGACGCCGGGGACGTTGCGGTGCAGGTGCAGGATGCGGGTGCCGTTGACGGCGGTGTCCAGCTGGACCTGCGGCATGTTCACCGACAGGGTCGTGGAGCCCGCGGTCACGAAGGCCGAGAGCTTCCCGGCCACGAACCGCCCGATGTCCACCTGGGCCTCCTGGGTGGAGCCGCCGATGTGCGGGGTGAGGATCACGTTGGGCAGGCCCTGCAGCACCGAGCTGAACGGGTCCCCGACCACCTTCGGCTCGTTGGGGAAGACGTCCACCGAGGCGCCGGCGATGTGCCCGCTGACCAGGGCGTCCCGCAGCGCGTTGTAGTCGACCACCATGCCGCGGCACAGGTTCAGGAACAGGGACCGGGGGCGCATCCGCTCGAACTGCTCCCGGCCGAAGAGGTTGTTGTTGCCGGCGCGGCCGTCCACGTGCAGGGAGACGGTCTCGACCCGCTCCAGCAGCTCCTCCAGCGTGTCGCAGCGCTGGGCGTTGCCGAGGGGCAGGCGGTCCACGACGTCGTAGTAGTAGACCCGCATGCCGAGGGTCTCCGCGAGCACGGACAGCTGGGACCCGATGTTGCCGTAGCCCACGATGCCGAGGGTGCGGCCGCGGACCTCGTGGGCGCCCTTGGCGGACTTGTCCCACACGCCCTCGTGCATGGCCTTGTTCTTGTCGGTGAGGTGCCGGGCCATCGAGATGATCTCGGCGATCGCGAGCTCCACCACGGACCGGGTGTTGGAGTAGGGGGCGTTGAAGCACGTCACGGCGTGCTCGGTGGCGGCCGCGAGGTCGATCTGGTTCGTGCCGATGCAGAAGGCGCCCACGGACAGCAGCTGCGGGTGGGCCTCGAACACCTCGCGGGTCACGTGGGTCTTCGACCGGATGCCGAGCAGCTCGACACCCTCGAGCGCCTCGATGAGCTCTCCCGTGTCGAGGGCGCCCTTGCGGGTCTCGACCTCGATGCC
The DNA here is from genome assembly GCF_039530085.1 of Kocuria aegyptia. NCBI lineage: Bacteria > Bacillati > Actinomycetota > Actinomycetes > Micrococcales > Micrococcaceae > Kocuria > Kocuria aegyptia. The sequence continues at coordinate 25,448 of NZ_BAAAOA010000035.1, read as the reverse complement.
CTTCTCGGACAGGATGCGCTCGGCCTCGGGGTGGACGTTCTCCAGCAGAAGTGCTTTCACAGTGGTCCAGTCTATGGCTCCGGGGCGGGCAACGACGACGTCGGGTGGGCGTGCGCAGCGGATGTGGCCCTGATCACCGCACGCGGGTGGATCCGAGCGGCCTCCCGTCCTGCCGCCGCCGCGGCCGGCGGCGGGACGGGAGCGCGGCGCACCCGCCCGGCGCGGGGGGCGTGGACGATCCGGCCGCCGATGCCGTGCTACCGAGCAGTACTTCCACGGTTGCGGTCCGCTCGGTGACGGACGTGTGCTATCGTGATTAGCATCACGAGCACCCCCCTTCCGGTGCGGTCCCCTCAGGGGCGCGCCGGCAGCACCCCTCACCCCCAGGAGGACCAGCACGTGATCCCTCAGCTCCGCGCCCCCGCGACCGCACGCTCCTCGGACCGCCCGCGCCGGCGCCGCACGGCGGCGGCGGTCGCGCTCGCCGTCGCCCTTCCCCTCGGCGCCGCGGCCCCGGCGGCCGCCGACGCCAACTTCCCCTCGACCGAGGGGAGGACCAGCACCTCGAGCCTGCTGACCCCCGACGACGTGGTGCGGGAGCTGCAGCAGCTCGAGCGGACCAGCCGCCACGGTGTGGACGCCTTCACCCTCGCCGAGGCCGGCATGGCGGTGAGCACCTCCGAGCAGGGCCGGGACCTGTGGGTCGCGACCGTCGGCACCGGACCGGAGCACGTGTGGCTCCAGGGACGGATCCACGGCAACGAGCCCTACGGCACCGACGCCCTGCTGAGCCTGCTCAAGGACCTCGGCAGCAACGGCTCGGCCGAGTACGAGCTGCTGCGCGAGAAGTTCACCTTCCACGTCATCCCGATGTACAACCCGGACGGCGCCGAGGCCAACATCCGGCACACCGTGCTGTGGGACCAGGTCTCCGGCGCCCCGGAGGGCGGCACGCCGCAGCGGATCGACCTCAACCGCGACTGGACGGCCGAGGGCTTCGCCGCCGACGAGTCCCGGGCCTTCTACGAGTACTGGACGACCGTCGACCCGGACTGGGGCGTCGACATCCACCACCAGGGCCTGAAGCAGCAGCACGGGACCGGGGACGACGTCACCCTCTCCCTCGGCATCTCGCTCGCCCCCGGCGGGCCGACCCTGCCGGGGCTCCAGGACGGGGCCTACGACCGGCTCACCCGGCAGATGAACGTGCACGTCTACGACGAGCTCTCGAAGTACGGCTCCATCAACATCGACCGCTACCAGGTCGGCGGCAGCTACGAGATCGACATCAAGGGCGGCGTCGTCTCGGCGATGATGCTCGGCCTCGACCACGACGGGCTCAACCCCGAGGGCCACTCCCACCCGGTCGTGTTCTTCGAGACCTCGGGCAACTCCTCGGACGGCAGTCTCGGCCAGAAGGCCCGCGGCAAGAGCGTGCAGCAGAACGTGCTCGCCCTCAAGGCGCTGCTGCTCGGCCTGGCCACGGGCGATGTCCAGCAGGAGGACCCGGAGCGCTGGGACGAGATCCCGCACGCGCCGGTCACCGGCTACCAGACCGACTACGCCGGCATCGTTCCGGCCGGCTGAACCCGGGCCGAGCCCCGGGCCGCCGGCGCCCTCGGCGGGGCGCCGGCGGTGGTCCGCCCGGTCCGGGCCCGGCAGCACCAGCAGCCCTGCCCATCGCCGGACCGCCTGCGTGGTCCCGGCCGGCGATCCGGGGGAACGAAAAAGGCGAAGCGGGACATCCGTCGGATGTCCCGCTTCGCCTGCGTGGTGCGCGAGGGGGGAGTTGAACCCCCACGCCCTCTCGGGCACACGGACCTGAACCGTGCGCGTCTGCCTATTCCGCCACTCGCGCTCGTGGATCGCAGCGGCGGACCGCTGCGGGCAACGACGACAATCCTACCCACACATTCCCGCATTGGCCAATCGTGGCCGCTGCGGTCGTCAGTAAGCTTGCCGCATCCCCGGCGCGGGGATGCGACGGCGAGCAGGGGAGCACCCATGGAACCCGACCGGCAGGAACTCGCGGACAAGCGGCGGGAGCTCGGCGAGCGCGACGAACCGGTGGAGGACGAGCTCGCCGAGGCATTCCACAGCACGCTCACGGAGGGCGCGGAACGGCTCAGCAGGACCTGGCGCGCGTTGCTCATCACCGGCCTGTTCGGCGGCATCGACGTCGGACTGGGCATCATGGCGATGCTCGCCGTCAAGGAGGCGACCGACTCCGACCTGCTGGCCGGCATGGCGTTCGGCATCGGGCTCTTCGCGCTGCGGCTGGCGCACTCGGAGCTCTTCACCGAGGACTTCCTCGTGCCCATCCAGGCCGTCGTCGCCAAGCACGGGACCTGGTGGCAGCTCGTCCGGCTGTGGTCGGCCACCCTGGTGACCAACCTCGCGGGGGGCTGGCTCTTCACCTGGCTGATCGCCGTGTCCTTCCCCGAGCTGGCGGGCACGCTGCTGGAGACGGCCCAGGGGTACCTGGAGGGTGGCCTGAGCCTGGAGACCGCCGGCCTGGCCCTGCTGGCCGGGAGCACCATCACCCTGACCACCCGGATGGCCCAGGGCACGCAGAACGACGTGGTGACCGGGTTCATCTCCCTGATCAGCGGGTTCCTGGTCGTGGGCACGGGCATGCTGCACGGCGCGCTGAACTCCATCGTGCTCTTCGCGGCCATGCACATGGGCGCGCCGATCTCCTATGCCGAGTGGGCGGTGTGGGCGCTGTGGGTCATTCCGCTGAACATGGTGGGCGGACTGGTGATCATCACCATCCCCCGCCTGTTCCGCACCTTGGAGCTCATCCAGGAGGAACGGGCGAAGCAGGGGCGCAGACAGGCGGAGGAGCACCGGGCGATCTGAGGAGCGCCGGACGGCTCAGGCGACCACGAGCCCGGTGGACAGGGCGAACGCCCCCCACAGGCCCGTCAGCGCGAAAAGGGTGATCGGGGCGAGCAGCGCGATCTCCGTGGCCGAGCCGGCGTTGCCGATCAGCGGCACCGTGAGGAAGGACCGGTTCTTGTACACCGCCCGGGGCAGGGGCAGCGGCATCCGCAGCGGATAGAGCAGGTGGATCCCGCGCGTGGTCACCAGGTCCCCGGCGAGGTGGGCGACCACTCCTGTGGCCACGGCCGCGGGGAACCACCACTCGTGGGCGGGCGGGTGCAGGCCCACGACGACGCCCAGCCCGATCCCCACGACCCAGTTGAGCTTCGCGACCCGGTCCGGGACGAAGGCCAGCACCTGCACCGCGAAGGCGATGAGGAGCACGGACATCACCGCGGCGAGCGGCCACACCCAGCCCAGGCCTTCGACCGGGATCCCGATCTTCTGGGCCGCGGCCGCCAGACCGGTGAAGACCGCCACGCCCAGCACGGAGTGGGTGCCGCGCCGGTGCCCGCCGGAGACCCGGCAGACCCCGCGGGCCAACCACGTGGACAGCGGGCGCAGGGACCGGGCCACGGTCCCGTCCGGGTGGTCGAGGTCCGGGAGCAGCGCCGCCCCGGCGGTGACGAGCGCGCCGGTGAGGACACCGCTGTCGCCGACGTCCAGGACCCCCCAGCCGATCGGGACGGTGAGATTCTGCAGGTGCAGCTGGTAGTCGGCGGTCAGTGCCACCCACGCGGCCGCCCCGCAGGCCGCATGGCTCGGTCCCATCATGACGGTGATGTCCTCCTCGGATGCCCGGTTGCGGTGGACCGGTCGGTCCCACCAGCGGAAACACTAGGGTCCGGGCCGGACAGCACAGCGCCGCCGGCCGCGGTGGGCGGCCCCGGTGACACCGCGGCCGCCCGATCCGTAGGCTGAGCGCCAGGACCTGCCGACGGAAAGGACAGCGCCGTGCTCCGATCCACCCGCTCCGGTGCGGGCTCGCCCACCCTGCTGCTGCTCCCGGGACTGCTGTGCACCCAGCGGCTGTGGGACCGGGCTCGGCCGCTGCTCGAGACCTTCCACGACGTCCTCTCCGTGGACCTGCCGGGGGTCGGCGGCGATCGTCCGGACGGCGCCGCGGACCTCGCGGCGTACGCGGACCGGGTGTGCGAGGTGCTCGACGCGGAGGGGATCGAGCGCTGCGTGTGGGTGGGGCACTCGCTGGGCGGCTACGTGCTGGCGGCCGCCCTGGAGCGCCACGCCGACCGGATCAGCCACGCCGTCCTGGCCTACAGCACCACCGAGGCCGACGACGCGTCGGCCCGTGCCGGCCGGGACAGGGGGATCTCCGCCGTGCGGGAGCACGGCGCCGCGGCCTACGCGCGCCGGCAGATGCCGCGGACCTTCCGGGAGGACGCCCGCGAGGAGGACGTCGAGGCCGCGCTCCGGCAGGCCAGGGACTGGCCGGAGGACGCGGTGGTCCGTGCCCTGGAGGCCATGCGGGACCGGCCCGACCGCACGCCGCTGCTGCGGGCGCACTCCGAGCTGCCGGTGCTGCTCGTCCAGGGCGACGACGACCCCGCGATCGACGCCCTCGACCCGCAGGAGCGCCACGTCAGCCGGATCGTCACGGACACCGCGCACATGGGCGTGCTCACCGACCCGCACACCTTCGCGGGCATCGTCCACGGCTGGGTGGCCGACGAGCTCGAGCGCTCTGCCTGAGCAGCTCGTCGGGGGAGCGGGGCGTCAGGGCGCGGGCACGGCCCGCCACCCCGCGGAGTCCACCTCGACGACGACGGGCGCCCGCCCGCCCACGCCCCGCCGCCGCAGCGCCTCCTCGATGTCACCGGCGGGGGCGGCGACCACGAAGGTCTCCCCGCGGAACAGGTCGGCGGAGTCCTCGACGAGCGAGACCAGCTCGGCGGCGCCGCGGGCCGTGAACCGCTCGGCCACGCGCAGGCGTGCGGTCCACGGCGGGGGAGGGACGGCGCCGTCGAGGAGCACGGCGGTGGACGGGCACTGCAGGTCGGTCATGGTCCCAGTCTTCCCTCCGGGCCGCGAGGGGAGAAGACTGGTCCCATGGCCGACCCCGTGGACCCCATCACCGTCGCCGCCGCCCGGGCCCGCATGGCAGCGGACGCGCACCGCGGCGTGGAGACCGACGCGTGGGTCGCCGGCATCGCCGCCTCCGGCGGCCCGCACCGGCCGGGCGCGCCCCGGCCCTCCGCGGGGGACGTCCTGTCCGGGCGCGACGACGCCCACACGGCCGCCTCCGAGGGCGACCGCCGGTCCGTCGAGTGGATCCGCGACCTCGCCGACCGCGGCGGCTGAGGTCCCGTCCGGTCAGTCCACGGACTTGGGCTGCCAGGGCAGCTGCTGGTCGCAACCCGGGGTGAGCCAGGCCTTCACGAAGCCGCCGGACTGGTAGAGGAACTCCCGCAGGTGCCCCCGCGGCACGGCCGGGTAGTCGAAGGAGAGCATGTCCAGCTCCCCGGCGTAGCAGCGTCCCAGCAGCAGGCGGGCCCGGGCGACGTGCTGGCGGTACGTGAGCACGCTGACGTGGTCCCACCCCCGCTGCTCGCTCAGCGCGCGCAGCTCCATGGCCTCGCCCTGGGTGGTCGAGGGGTCGGGGCGGAAGCAGATCACCTCGTAGTCCTGGTCGCCGCCCTCCGCGCAGGTCTGCGCGGCCCGCGCGTAGTACACCCTGCCGGAGGCGTCGCCGAGGTCGTGGGTGCCGGGGTTCGCCACGACCAGCACGGGCGCCGTCCCGGCGTCCATGAGCCGCAGCGCCTCGGCCATGCGGGTCCGGTCGGGAGGGCCGAGCACGAGGAGCGCGTCCGAGCGCGTCGGCGCGTCGGTCCGGGGGTGCTGGAACACCGCCCAGCCGGCGATCAGCCAGACCAGACACAGCGCGAGCGCCGGGACGAGGACCCAGGCCGGCCGCGTGGAGCGGCGGGTGCTGCGGGCACTTCGGGGCATCGGGCGGCTCCTCGCCGGTCGTGCGGACGGGGTCCGGGTCAGCCGACATTGTCGCACCCGCCACGGCGGGCGCGCCGCGTGTGACGGGACGGGGCAGCCGGGGCGGGGCGGCCCGGGCCTACGATGTAGCACGCCCGTGCGGCGCGGGCGTGCTGTGCGCACGGCAGTTCGACGACCGAGGAGGACGGACCGCATGACGGTGACAGACGAGTCCGGCGTGCTGTGCCGGGTGCCCATGCGCTGGGGCGACATGGACCCGTACGGGCACGTGAACAACGTGGAGGTCGTTCGGCTGCTCGAGGAGGCGCGGATCGCGGCCCTGGGCGTGCCCGTGGGCACCGGCGACCAAGTGGAGCCCCCGCTGATCCCCTTCTTCTCCGCGCTGCCTGAGGGCACCCAGGCGTTGATCACCGAGAACCGGATCAAGTACCTCCGGCCCCTCGAGTACCGCAACACGCCGGTGGAGGTCCGGGTGTGGGTGGTCTCCGCCCGCGGCGGGGCGCTGACGCTGGGCTTCGAGATCACCGACGCGATCTCACGCCGGGCGTGCGTGCGAGCCGAGACCCAGCTCGCGTTCTTCGTGCCCGCCACGGGGACGGTGCTGCGCATCTCGGCGGAGCAGCAGGAGCTCCTCGCCCCGCACGGGGGCGCTCGCGTCTTCCGCTGACCCGGCCGCCCGGTGCCCCGGCGTCGAGCTCGTCGTCCGCGCCGAACGCGGCGACCTCGCCGGAGGAGCGGTCCGGGACCGCGTCGTCGAGGACCGCCCGCACGGGTCCCCCGTACCCACACCTGCACGTTCTCCTCGGCCCGGTGGTGCCCGCCCTCCAGGGGGCGGCCGGGGGGCCGGGCGCGCGGCTCACCGGCGGAGCGGCCGTCGCCGGCTCAGGGGACGGCCTGGCCGCGGGCCGCGGTGAGCAGGGCGTACCAGTCCTCGTGGCCCAGCCGGGACGCGAGCTCCTCCGCCCCCGCGCACGCGGCGATCCGCTCCGGGTCGGTGGTCCCCAGCACCGGGCGGATGCCGCCGGGGTGCCTCATGAGCCACGCGAGGACCACCGCCTCGCCGGCGACGCCGTGCGCCGCCGCGATCCGGTGGACCGTCCCGGCGGTGGCCGCGGCGTGCTGGTCCTCCGGCGGGATCGGCGCCCCGGTGTACAGGCCGCGGGCCAGGGCGCCCCACGCCTGCACCTCGATGCCGTCGGCCGCGCAGTACTCCAGGAGCCCCTCGGGGAACGAGTGCTCCGCGCCCTCCGGGTGGTTGGCCAGGATCTGCTGCTCCACGAAGCTCCGGTGCCGCAGGCTCAGCTCGAGCTGCACCGCGGTGACGGGAGCGGTGAGCACCTGCTGGTAGCGGGACACCTGGCGGGTCGACATGTTGGACAGGCCCACGGAACGGATCAGCCCCTCCTTGCGCAGCTCGTCCAGGGTCTCCGCGACCTCCCGGGGGTCGGCCAGCGGGTCCGGCCGGTGCAGCACGAACCGCTCCACCGAGTCCACGCGGAGCCGGCGCAGGGATCCCTCGAGACTGCTCCGGATCGTGTCCCGGTCCAGCCGGTAGTGGGTGGGCACGCCGGGCGCGGCGGTGTTGCCCGGCAGGCGCACCCCGCACTTGGTCTGCAGGGTCACCCTCCGCCCCAGGACCGGGTCCTCCGCGAGGAGCTCGCCGAAGACCGCCTCGGACTTCCCGTGGGCGTAGATGTCCGCGTGGTCGAAGTCGGTGATGCCCGCGTCCAGCGCGGCGTGCACCGCTGCCCGGGCGCGGTCCACGGTCGCGGTGCTCGGCGGGGCGTCGTCCCAGGACCCGCCGATGGTCATGCAGCCGTAGATCAGGCGCGAGCTCAAGGTCGGTCCTCTCCATCGGGCACGCCCGCGTCCCGGGCGGGGCTCTGCTGCTCCGTGCTCTGCTGCTCCACGCGCTGCTGCTCGGCGGCCCAGCGCAGGCGGGCGGCCGCCGCGTAGGCGGCGCCGGACTCCTTCATCCGCCCCGCGTGCTCGTAGAGCCGGCCCAGGGCCGTGAAGCACTCCGCCTGGTCCGTGGTCGTGGCCTCGGTCTCCTGGTAGAAGTCCAGCGCCCGGTTGTAGGCGGTGATCGCCTGGGTGTGGCGTTCGCCCCGTTCGTACACCCGTCCCAGGTTGACGTGGCACTGCGCCTGGTCCTGCGCCTCGTGCGGGGCGTCGAGGTACTGCCCCAGGGCGTCGAGGAGGTGCTCCTCGGCGTCGTGGGCGCGATCCAGCTCGAGCAGCAGGCTGCCCAGGATCAGGTGGGTGCGGGCCCTGTGCTTCCCGCTGCCGGGGATGCGGCAGAAGAGCCCGAGGGCGTTCTCGTAGGCGGTGACGGCCCGGCCGGGGCGGTTCATCCCGAGGTAGAGGTGGCCCAGGTTGTAGTGGCAGGCGGCCTGCTCCTGGAGGGAGTCGCCCTCCTCCTCGAAGAGGACGATGGCCTGCTGGTAGGCGGTCTCGGCCTCGTCGAGCCGTCCGCGGTCCTCGGCGTCGAGGGCCCGGGTGAAGAACCCGTGCCCGTCCTGTGTGTAGCTCATGCGGATTCCTTTCTCGGCCGGGTCCTGCTGGAGAACAGGCAGCTAGGCGGGATGCGGGTCCTGCGGGCGCGGGGCCCGGCGGCCCAGCGCGAACCACAGTCCCGCGCCGGCGACGGGGAACGCGAGGATCACGAGCAGCCAAAGCAGGCGCAGCACGGGATCCAGGGCCGGGCTGCGCAGCAGGGAGAGCGAGGCGGTGGCCATCAGCACGACGACGACCGCTCCGGCCACCGTCGCACCGCTCTCCCACGCGCCCGTCCGCACGGACTCGGCGCCGCCGGCCGCGAGGACGGTCCAGGTGCTCATGCATCGATCCTTGCACCGCGGCGGCAGGCGGACAAGGGCGGGGGCCGCGGCGCGCCGGCGCCCGGTCCCCCGTAGTGTGGGCTGCGCCACCGCTCAGCACGCTGATAAAATGTGCATGTCGACTGCAACCCCGAGGAGAGCCCACGATGTCCACCTCCGACGACCGTCCGTACGACCAGGAATCCGCACCCGAGCAGTCCGCCGCCGGGCGCGCCGGCGGGCGGGACGCGGACGACACCGGGGTGGAGCGCCACCCGCCCAGCTCGGCGACCGAGCTCTGGGACCACAACGCCTACGGGCGGGAGGACGGCGACATCGGCGGCTCCGCGACCTCGGGCGTCACGGACACGCGCGATCCGCGCGGCGGGGCCCCCGCCTACAACATCGACGCCGGGGACGACGACGCCGTGCGTCACGGCGACGACTCCGGGCGCGACGACGGCTCGGACGTGCGCAGGACCGGCGAGTCGCTGACCGGGGCGGACGCCACGGCCGGCCACGGCCGCGAGAGCCTCGGTGACGACCGGCGTGCCGACCGGCGTGACGAGCCGTCCGGCACCGGCGGGCAGGCCTTCGACCAGGAGGCGACCGGCCGGGACAGCAACGGTCCGGGTGCCACCGGCAGGAACACGGCGGAGGGCGGCGCCGGGCGCCACGTCGCGGGGGACGAGGCCGGCGACCTCGGGGGCGCCGGGCCCGTGCCCGGTGGGCACCCGGGGGAGAGCCCCTCCGTGGTCCGGCACGAGGAGCGGTTGCAGGTCGGGACGGAGCGGGTCGAGTCCGGACGGACCCGGCTGCGCAAGTACGTGGTGGAGGAGCCGGTGCGCGCGGAGCAGACCCTGGCGTCCGAGGACGTCGAGGAGGTCCGCACTCCCGTCTCCGAGGAGGAGCGGGAGGCGTTCCTCGCCGGCCGGGAACTGCCGGTGGGGGAGGACGAGGTGATCCTCTACCGGGAGGTGCCCGTGGTGCAGACGGTGCGCGTGCCCTACGAGCGGGTGCGCCTGGTCGTGCGCCGCACGGAGCGCACCGAGGTGGTCGAGGAGACCGTGCGCCAGGAGCGGATCGACGTCGAGGAGGACTGAGGCCGTCCCCGGTGGGCCCCGTCGACCGTCCCTGACCGCCCGATCCTCGCGGACCCCCTCGACCCCACGGACGAGGGGGTCCGCCGCGCTGTCGGGAGGGCCCCGGTCCGCTCCCTCCTGTTCACCGAGCGCGGAGGCGCGGCCCGGGACTTGTGCCCCGCCTCGCGGGAGTGGATCAATGGTCAGTGAGCTGGTCGTTCCGGTCCGTGCGGGCCGGGGGCGGCCGGTGCCGACCACATTTCGACGACCGGGAGGTCCACCATGCGCAAGAGGCTGAACAGGATGAGGCAGAAGGCCGAGGGGCAGGCCTCCATGGCTCCCGGTGTCCCCGGCAGCGAGACGGCCCCGCTCGCGGAGCCCACCGACCCCCGCCCGCCGCTGCCGCCCAAGCCGGACCAGGGCGCCCCCGAGCCCGTGAGCCCCACGGGCCGGCACACCGGGATCGACCCGCCCCTCGACGCCCAGGGCGGGGAGCACCTGACCACCGCCCACGGCTCCCGGCGCGGCGACACCGACCACTCCCTGAAGGCGGGCCGGCGCGGGCCCGTGCTCCTGCAGGATCACCACTTCCGGGAGAAGATCAGCCACTTCGACCACGAGCGCATCCCGGAGCGCGTGGTGCACGCCCGCGGCGCCGGCGCCCACGGCGTGTTCCGCTCCTACGGCACCGCGAGCAGGATCTCTTCCGCCGCGGTGTTCCAGAAAGACGTCGAGACCCCGGTCTTCGTGCGCTTCTCCACCGTGCTCGGCTCGCGCGGCTCCGCCGACCTGGCCCGGGACACCCGCGGCTTCGCCACGAAGTTCTACACCTCCGAGGGCACCTGGGACCTGGTGGGCAACAACATCCCCGTGTTCTTCGTCCAGGACGCCATCAAGTTCCCGGACGTCGTCCACGCGGCCAAGCCGCACCCGGACCGGGAGATCCCGCAGGCGCAGTCCGCCCACGACACCTTCTGGGACTTCGTCTCCCTGCACACCGAGGCGCAGCACCACACGATCTGGAACATGTCGGACCGCGGCATCCCCCGGTCCTACCGCACCATGGAGGGCTTCGGCGTCCACACGTTCCGGCTCGTCGACGACGCCGGGCGCAGCGTGCTCGTGAAGTTCCACTGGAAGCCGAAGCTCGGCGTGCACTCGGTGCTGTGGGAGGAGGCGCAGATCGCGATGGGCATGGACCCCGACGTGCACCGCCGGGACCTCGCGGACGCCATCGAGGCCGGCGCCCACCCCCAGTGGGAGCTCGGGGTGCAGGTCTTCGAGGACAACGAGGAGCAGATGTTCGAGGGCATCGACCTGCTCGACCCCACGAAGATCGTCCCGGAGGAGCTCGCGCCCGTCGAGCCGGTCGGGCTGATGACGCTCGACCGCAATCCGTCGAACTACTTCGCCGAGACCGAACAGGTCGCCTTCAACCCCAACAACCTGGTCCGGGGCATCGACGTCACCAACGACCCGCTGCTGCAGGGCCGGCTCTTCTCCTACCTCGACACCCAGCTCAGCCGGCTGGGCGGGCCCAACTGGACCCAGCTGCCGATCAACCGTCCCCACGCCCCGGTCAACGACATGCTCCGGGACGGGATGCACCAGACCGCCGTGCACACCGGGGTGGCCCCCTACCACCCGAACACGCTGGACGGGAACAACCCCTTCCCCGCCGACGAGCCGGCCCGGCCCTTCATCGACCACCCGGCCCCGGTGGCCGAGTCGGTCAAGGAGCGCGGGAACCCCGTGACCTTCGAGGACCACTACAGCCAGCCCCGCCTGTTCTGGCTGTCGATGAGCGACGTCGAGAAGGAGCACATCGCGCAGGCCTACACCTTCGAGCTCGGCAAGTGCTGGGAGCAGTCGGTCAAGGAGCGCCAGCTGCAGGCCCTCGCCAACATCGACGAGAAGCTGTGCGCCGTCGTCGCCCAGGGACTGGGCCTGCCGGCGCCGAAGCCGACCGTCAAGCACGGGAGGATCAAACCGAGCCCGGCCCTGTCCCAGGTCGGCGGGCAGTGGCCCCTCGACGGCCGCCAGGTGGGCATCGTGGTGGGCCCGGACCCCGACGAGAAGGACCTCGTGGCCGTGCTCGCCGCGATCGACGGCGCCGGGATGGTCCCGCTGGTCATCGCCCCGCACGGCGGGCCGGTCGGGCGCGGTGGGAAGGTCGTGGCCCACCGGACCTACCTGACGGCACGCTCGGTCGAGTTCGACTCGGTGCTCGTGGCCGGTGCCGTGCCGCCGGCCCCGGACGCCCGGCAGGGCCTCGACGCGAAGGCCGGAGCCGTCACCGCCGGCGACGTGGACCCACGCGTGCACCTGCTGCTCGGTGAGGTGTTCCGCCAGGCCAAGGCCATCGGCGCGTGGGGTGCCAAGGGCCGGGTGCTCGCCGCGGCGGGCCTGCCCGAGGGCGCGCCCGGGGTGGTCTCCGGCAAGGAGGCCGCCGCCGTGGTCGAGCAGGTGGTCACGCTCATGAAGAGCCACCGCGCCTGGGAGCGGTTCCCGGTCTCCGGCCGGCTCTGACCCGGCCCCTCCCGCGAAGTCACCGCGTCCGCCCGAGCCCAGCGCAGATCTGCGGCGGTCTCGGGCGGACGCGGTGACCTCGGTGGTGGTGGGGAGTGGCGGGCGGCCGGGGCGGGTCAGAAGCGCCCGAGCTCCTCCCGCAGCGCCGAGCCGAGGTCGGGATGGCGGAACCGGTAGCCGCGGTCGATGGCCCGGTCCGCGGAGACCCGCTGGTCCGCGAGCGCCATCAGCTCGGCGCCCTCGGAGCCGAGCACGAGCTTCGGGCCGAACCCCGGGGTGGGCAGCAGGGCCGGCCGCCCGAGGACCTTGCCGAGGGTGCGGGCGTAGTCGCGGCCCGTCACGGGCATCGGGGCCACGGCGTTGACGGGCCCGTGCAGGCCGGGGGAGAGCACCGCGTGGGCGAACAGGCCCACCGCGTCGTCCAGCGAGATCCAGCTCAGCCACTGGTCCCCGGAGCCGAGCCGCCCGCCCAGCCCCGCGAGGAACAGGGGCAGCTGGGCCTTGAGGGCACCGCCGGCCGGGCTCTGCACCACCCCGGTGCGCACCGTGACCACGCGGGTGCCGATGGCCTCGGCCTCCTGGGCTGCCCGCTCCCACGCCGTGCAGACCCCGGCGAGGAAGTCGTCGCCGGGCGGGGACTTCTCCGTGACGGTCTCCCCGTGCGTGTCCGCCCCGTAGTACCCGATCGCGGAACCGTTGACCAGCGCGGAGGGGGCCTCGTCGCCGAGCGCGGTCAGGGCCCGGACGAGCAGCCGGGTGCCGAGCACCCGCGAGTCGTGGATCTGCTGCTTCGCCGAGTCCGTGAGCCGCCCGCCGATGCTGCGCCCGGCCAGGTTCACGACCACGTCCACGCCTCGCAGCGCGGCGGGGTCGAGCTCCCCGGCAGCCGGGTCCCATGAGATCTCGAGGGGGGTGCGCGCCTCGCGGCGCACGAGGCGCCGGACCGTGTGGCCGCCGGTGCTCAGCAGCGCGGTCAGCTGGGCGCCGATGGTGCCCGAGGCCCCCGTGACGGCGACGGTCAGGGGCCGGCCGGGGTAGCGGCTGTGGAGGTCGAGGTCGGCGGCCAGCCGCCGCGAGCGGGCCTCGAACTGGCGTCCCAGCGCCGGGCTCATCAGCCGGTCCCCGAACGCCCTGCTGCCCGGCAGCGCCGCGTACTCCACCGTGTCGGTGACCACGGTGCCGCCGTTGCCGTCGTCGTCGAACCGGTGCTGGTGCTCCCACAAGGCGAGCGGCCCTTTCACCATCCGGTCCCGGAACTCCCGGCGCGGGACGAAGCCGTGGTGCTCGGCGGTCCAGGGCACCGAGGCCAGCCCGTAGGAGCCCGGCACGGCGACCCGGAGCCGGGAGCGCGTCCCGTCCCGCAGCGGGGGCGAGGACTCCTCCACGACGGAGCCCGTCCACGCGGGCGTCAGCCGGGTGAGCGCCCCCGGGCGGGTGTGCCAGGCGAAGACGTCCTGGACGGAGTGGGGCACGCGGGAGCTGAACGTGAAGGTGGTCATGCGTGCCACTCAACCCGCAATGCCCCGGTTCGTCCAGGACCCCGGGCCGCGGGCCGTCCGTGTCCCCGCCCGCGCTCTTCCGCGAGCCCGCCCGGTTCGCTACGGTGGACGCACGTTTTCGCGAAGGAGGCTGCCATGACCACCCCGGACAACGACGAGGCACCGGGCCTCGACGACGTCATCGAGCCAGAGGGGGACGCCCTGCCCGCTCGCATCTACCAGGGGCACGCGGGAGTGCCGGAACGGATCGACGACGACGCCCTCGCCGCGGCCGCCGAGCAGGAACGGGTGTCCGCCGGTCTCCAGGACTGGGCGCCGGGGCAGGTACCCCCGGCCACCGACCCGCTGCCCGAGGGGGCGTCCGAGGCCGCCGACCGGGCCCAGCGGGGTCTGGTCGAGGGAGAGCCGGACTGAACGGGTCCTGCCGGCCGCCCCGCGGCCGGCAGGACCCGTTCCAGCAGTGCCGAACACCAGCAGTGCCGAACACCAGCAGTGCCGAACACCAGCAGTGCCGAACACCAGCAGTGCCGAACACCAGCAGTGCCGAACACCAGCAGTGCCGAACACCAGCAGGATCCCGACGCAGCAAGGAGATCGACATGGCCGAGCGAGGCAACACCAAGCACAGCGCGGAGCTGGACGACCAGATGAAGCACGAGGTCGCCGGCGAGGTGGCCGGCATCCAGCCCGACCACGTGGAGGAGCACCGGCAGACCGACCCGTGGGTCGACGACACCGACAGCCCGGAGGTCCGCTCCGCCGTCGAGGAGCGCGAGCGCGCGCCGCGGCCGGACGACCAGCAGTAGACGACCGGCAGCAGCGGCTCGTGCGACGCAGCGGAGCCCGGGCCCCGCGGGGGCCGGGGCTCCGCTCCGCTTGCCCCCGGGCGGGCCGTCGCCCAGAGTGGAGGACGTGAACACCCCCGGACGCATCGTGCTCATCCGCCACGGCCAGACCGACTGGAACCTCGAGGAGAGGCTCCAGGGCGCCACGGACGTCCCCCTCAACGACGCCGGGCGGGAGCAGGCCCGGGCGGTCGCCCGGCACCTGCACGCCGAGGCCCGTTCCTGGGACGTGCTGGTCTCCTCGCCGCTGGACCGGGCGGTGGAGACCGCCCGGATCATCGGCGAGACCCTGGGCCTCGAGCTCGCGGCGACCTACGACGAGCTCGTGGAGCGCAGCTTCGGCCCGCACGAGGGCTCTCGCCTGGGCGGGCTGGAGGGGCCCGCGCGGGAACGGATCCTCTCCGCCGGAGAGCCGGCGGAGGCGGTCGCCCGCCGCGGCCTGACGGCCCTGCGCCGGATCCGCGACGCCCACCCCGGGCGCAGCGTGCTGGTCGTGGCGCACGGCTCGCTCATCCGCCTGACGGTCTCCGAGCTCAACGGGGAGGCCCATCCCAGGATCCGCAACTGCGAGGTGGTCCCCGTGCGCACGGATGCCCTCGACGCCGCGTGTCTGCGAGATGACGTGTCGGAGTCCACCGCACCCTGACAGCCCCCGCTTCGTTCAATAAGCTGAGGTCATCAGGGACGGTCCCACGAGGTGCCGTCCACCCCCTGCGGCGGCGACGGTGGCGCACAGCACGCGCTCCCGGCCGCCCACGGCGACGAAGGCGTGATGCGGCTGTGGCCTCTGACCAGTACACGATCCCCGACGAGGACCGGACCCAGGCGCTCCGGGTGATCCCCCGGGCCCCCGAGTGGTCCGGGGACCGGGCGTGGGTCAACGAGTACTACCGCCACGTCCCGCAGGAGGACCTGCTCGCGCGCACCGAGGACCAGCTGCGGGAGCGGGCCGACCACCACCACGAGGTGGGCCGGGTCCGCGCGCCGCGGGAGATCGCCGTGGGCGTGCGCCAGGAGGACTCGACCTCCGTGGTCTTCGTGGTCACCGAGGACGTCCCCTACCTCGTGAGCACCGTGTCCGCGGAGATCGCCGCCAAGTGGGGCGGTGCCCGCCTGCTCATTCACCCCGTGCTCGTCGCCGCCCGGGACGCGGAGACCCACGAGCTGCGCGAGCTCCAGCAGGTGCCGGACTTCTCGGCCACCTCCAGCGGCGACACCACCGCGCTGCCCAGCCTGGCCGGCTTCCGCTCGGACGGCAGCACCACGCACGTCGTGGAGTCCTGGATCTCCGTGGAGCTCGCCCGGCAGATCTCGGACGAGACCGCCCAGGAGCTCGTGGACCGGCTCTCGAGCCTGCTGCAGGACGTCCAGCGGGTCGACGACGACCAGGTGGAGCTCAAGGAGCGCGTCGGACGGCTCGCGGACGAGCTCGACCGGCTGCGACAGCTGGACCTGCCCCAGGGCGGGCACCCGCCGATGGTCGGACCGTCCCAGGAGTTCCTGCGCTGGCTGGTCCGGGGCAACTTCATCCTCATGGGCTTCAAGGAGTACGACCTCGAGGACTCCGGCGAGGGGCTCTCCCTGGTCAGCCGCCCCGGGACCGGCCTGGGCCTGCTCGTGGAGCACGACCGCAAGCCGCACCGGCAGCTCCTGACCGGGCTGGGCCGGGAGCACGCGCGCGAGGCCGGCACGCTGTTCATCACGAAGGCCAACCGCCGCTCGTCGATCCACCGCCGCGAGTACCTCGACTACATCGGCGTCGCGAAGTACGACGACGCGGGCCGGATCGTGGGCGAGTACCTCGTGCTGGGGCTCTTCACCCGCCGCGCCTACAACACGCCCGCCCGCGAGACGCCGCTGATCAAGGACAAGCTGGCCGAGGTCGCCCAGCGCTTCGGCTTCCTCGAGGACTCGCACTCGGCCCGGGACCTCATGGGCAACATCGAGGACTACCCGCGCGACGAGCTGTTCCACATGACCGCCGACGAGCTCTACGACATCATGCGCGGCGTCATGGGTTTGGACGAGCGGCGGCAGACCCGGCTGTTCCTGCGCCAGGACCACTTCGGGCGGTTCATGTCCGCCGTCGTCTACCTCCCCCGCGACCGGTACAACACCTCGGTGCGCGGGCGGATCGAGGCGGAGCTGAAGCGCAGCTTCGACGCCGAGTCCATCGACTTCGACGCCCGGCTCTCGTCCTCGACCCTCGCCCGCCTGTTCTTCCGCATCCGGCTGCCGTACACGGGCCAGGTGCAGTCCTTCGACCGCGCGGGCCTCGAGTCGCGGCTGCGGGCCGCGGTGCGGTCCTGGGGCGAGGCACTGGCGCGCGCGATCCACCGGGAGTTCCCGGAGGAGCTGGCACGGGTCCACGCCGAGAACTGGGCGGAGGCGTTCCCGGACGCCTACCGGGCCGACTACGAGATCGAGGAGGCGGTCGAGGACCTCCAGCGCTGCGAGGAGCTGTGGGGGCGGGACCCGGACCTGCCCGCGGAGGTGCGCGTGGTCGCCGACCCCGGGGGCGTGCGGCTGAACATCTACCTCACCCGGTCCATGTCCCTGACCGAGCTGCTGCCGATCCTGCAGAATCTCGGCCTGACGGTCCTGGACCAGAAGCCGTACGAGGTCACCCCCGCCGACGGCCGCCACTTCCAGCTCTACGACTTCGGGGTGCGGCTGCCGGAGGGCGTGGACGCGACGGGCCCGGAGGACGCCAAGACCGAGGACCTCATCGAGGACACCCTGTGCGCGGTGCTGTCCCACCGCTCCGAGTCGGACTCCCTGAACCGGCTGGTGCTGACCGAGCGCCTGACGTGGCGGACCGTGGCCGTGCTGCGCTCCTACGTCCGGTACCTCCTGCAGCTGGGCCACCCCAACTCGTTCGACTACATCGCGGACACGCTCCTGGGGTTCCCGCGGGTCACGCGGGCGCTGGTCGAGTTCTTCGACGCGAGCTTCAACCCGGCCCTCGACGACGCCGTGCGCGGCTCCCAGCGCGACGCCGCCCAGGGCCGGCTCACCGAGGCCCTGGACGAGGTGCCCACCCTGGACGCCGACAAGCTGCTGCGCGCGCTGGCCGAGATCATGGCCGCGACCCTGCGCACCAACGTGTACCGGCACCGCCCCACCATGGCGTTCAAGCTGGACCCCCGGCGGATCAGCTCGGCCCCGCTGCCGCACCCCATGTTCGAGATCTGGGTGTGGTCCCCCCGGGTCGAGGGCACGCACCTGCGCTTCGGTCCCGTGGCCCGCGGCGGACTGCGCTGGTCGGACCGCCGCGAGGACTTCCGCACCGAGGTCCTGGGCCTGGTGAAGGCGCAGATGGTGAAGAACTCGGTGATCGTGCCCAACGGGGCGAAGGGCGGGTTCTACCCGAAGCAGCTGCCCGAGCCGGCCGTGGACCGCGACGCCTGGGTGGCGGAGGGCCGGGAGGCGTACAAGCTGTTCATCGCCTCGCTGCTGGACATCACCGACAACCTCGTCCGGGACGAATCCGGCCAGGACGTCGTCGTGCACCCCGAGAACGTGGTGCGCCGGGACGGCCAGGACTCCTACCTGGTGGTGGCCGCGGACAAGGGGACGGCGTCCTTCTCGGACACCGCCAACGCGATCTCCGCGGAGTACGGGTTCTGGCTCGGGGACGCGTTCGCCTCGGGCGGCTCGGTGGGCTACGACCACAAGGCCATGGGCATCACCGCCCGCGGGGCGTGGGAGTCCGTGAAGCGGCACTTCTTCGAGCTGGGTGTCGACACCCAGACGGAGGACTTCACCGTGGTGGGCGTGGGGGACATGTCCGGCGACGTGTTCGGCAACGGCATGCTGCTGTCCGAGCACATCCGGCTGCTGGCCGCGTTCGACCACCGCGACATCTTCCTCGACCCGGACCCGGACCCGGCCGTCTCCTACGCCGAGCGCGAGCGGCTGTTCGGCCTCCCCCGCTCCTCCTGGCAGGACTACGACCCGGAGAAGCTCTCCGCGGGCGGCGGGGTGTACTCGCGCACCGCGAAGTCCGTGCCGATCTCCCCGCAGGTCCGCGAGGCCCTCGACCTCGACGACGGCGTCGAGGAGCTCTCCCCGATCGAGCTGATGCGGGCGATCCTGGCCGCGCCCGCCGACCTGCTGTACAACGGCGGCATCGGCACGTACGTGAAGTCGGCGCAGGAGTCCTCCACGGACGTGGGGGACAAGGCCAACGACGCGATCCGCGTCGACGGCCAGGACCTGCGGGCCAAGGTCGTCGGCGAGGGCGGCAACCTGGGCTGCACCCAGCTCGGCCGCGTGGAGGCCGCCCTGAACGGGGTGCTGATCAACACCGACGCGATCGACAACTCCGGCGGTGTGGAGTCCTCCGACCGGGAGGTGAACATCAAGATCCTCGTGGACCGCATGGTCGTGGCGGGGGAGCTCTCCGCGCAGGAGCGCGCCGGCTTCATCGAGGCCATGACCGACGAGGTCGCCGGGCTCGTGCTGGAGACGAACGTGGCGCAGAACGTGCTGCTGACCACGGAGCGGGCCCGGGTGCGGGACCTCAACGAGGCCTACCTCCGGTTCATGCACTGGCTCGAGGAGGAGGCCGACCTCGACCGGGAGATCGAGTTCCTGCCCTCCGACGAGCAGCTGCGCGAGCGGGTCCGCACAGGTCACGGGCTCACGTCCCCGGAGCTGTCCGTGCTGGCGGCCTACGCCAAGATCCAGCTCTCGGCGGCCCTGATCGAGGGCGGCCTCGCCGAGGACCCGTGGTTCGACGAGGTGCTGGAGGCCTACTTCCCGGAGCAGATCACCCGGCGCTTCGGCGAGCTCGTCGGCACCCACCCGCTGCGCGCCGAGATCATCGGCACGGTGGTGGCCAACCAGATGGTCAACTACGGCGGGATCCCCTTCGTCTACCGCGTGATGGAGGAGACCGGGTGCGGGCCCGTGGAGGTGGCCCGGGCCTTCGTGGCCGCCGTGCAGATCTACGAGATCGACCGCTACGCCCACCAGCACCGGGAGCTGCCCGCGGACGTGCCCACCGAGATGTGGGACCGGATGTTCCTGGACATGCGCCGCCTGCTGGACCGCGTGGTGCGCTGGCTCATCCACCGGCAGGAGACCGCCAACCCGGTCGCCGAGGTCATCGACCGCTACAAGCCCACGGTGGACATCCGGTTCCTCGAGGACCGGCTGCTGGGGGAGAAGTCCCGGCAACGGGTCGACTCGGACGCGGCGGCGGCCGGGCGGCAGGGCGTGCCGGGGCCGCTGGCCACGGAGTGGTCGCAGTTGCTGGACGCGTTCGCGCTGCTCGACGTCGCCCGCCTCGCCCACGCCTCCGGGGAGGCGGTCGCCGCGGACGGCAGCCTCGACGAGGAGCAGATCAAGACCATCGCCAAGGTCTACTTCCGGCTCTACGACCGCTACCGGATCGACAGCCTGCTCACGCGCATCACGGGCCTGCCGCAGACCACGCGCTGGGAGAACCTGGCGCGGATGTCCATGCGGGAGGACGTGTACGCGACCCTCGTGGCGCTCGCCGATCAGGCGCTCGATGCGCCCGGGCAGGACGCGCGGGAGAAGGTGGAGGCCTGGGAGTCCTGCAACGAGACCCGGCTGAGCCGGCTGCGGGAGGTGCTGGAGAAGATCGAGGCCGAGGACACGGACGAGCCCGCCACCGAGCTGGCGGCCCTGTCCGTGGCCCTGCGGACCATGCGCAGCGCGCTGCTCGAGTAGGCCTGCTCGTGCAGGGAACGGCCGCGGTCGTCGGCGCGGGGCCCAACGGGCTCGCCGCGGCCGTGGTGCTGGCCCGCGCGGGGCTCGACGTCACGGTCCACGAGGCGGCGGGCGAGGCCGGGGGCGCGGCCCGCTCCGCGGCCGTGCTCGGCCCCGGCACGGTGGTCGACCTCGGCTCCGCCGTCCACCCCTTCGGCGCGGCCAGCCCGCTGTTCACGCAGCTGGGCCTGCACCGGCACGGCCTGGAGTGGCTGCACCCACCGGTCGTCGCCGCGCACCCGCTCGACGACGGCCCGCCGGGCCTGCTGCACCGCTCGCTCGAGCGCACGGCGGCGGGGCTGGGCGCGGACGGCCGGGCGTGGTCCCTGCTGCACCGCGGCGTGGTGGAGCGCTGGGAGGAGACGGTCGAGTCGGTGCTGGCCCCGCTCGTGCGCGTGCCCGCGCACCCGCTGGCCCTGGCCTCCTTCGGCCTGCGCGCGCCGTGGCCCGCCGCGGCCACGGCGCGCGCGCTGTTCCGCAGCGAGCAGGCCCGGGGGCTCTTCGCCGGGTCCGCCGCCCACGCGGTGCTGCCCCCGCGGCACGTGCTGACCTCCGCCTTCGGCACGCTGTTCGGCGCCGCCGCCCACGCCACGGGGTGGCCGGTCGCGCGCGGCGGGTCCCAGGCCGTCGTCGACGCCCTGGTGGCTGACCTCCACGAGCACGGCGGGCGGGTGCTCGTCCACTCCCTGGTGACGGACCTCGCCCAGGTCGGGCCCGCCGACGTCGTCCTCCTGGACCTCACGCCCCGGCAGGTGCTGGGCCTGAGCGGGCTCGAGCTGCCGGACCGGTACCGGCGGGCGCTCGCCCGGTGGCGCTACGGCACGGCCTCCTACAAGGTGGACCTGCTGCTGGACGGCCCCGTGCCGTGGCGGGACCCGCGGGTGGCGGAGGCCGGGACCGTGCACGTGGGCGGGACGCTCGCCGAGATCGGGGCCGCGGAGTCCCAGGCCCGTGCGGGTCGGCTGCCGGAGCGCCCGTTCGTGCTCGTGGCCCAGCAGGGGGCCGCCGACCCGTCCCGGGCGCCCGCCGGGCAGCAGGTGCTGTGGAGCTACGCCCACGTCCCGCACGGCTGCGACGACGCGCGGGCGGGGGAGCGCGTGCTCCAGCAGCTCGAGCGGTTCGCCCCCGGGGTCCGGGACCGGATCCGCGAGCGCGTGGACACCTCGCCGGCCCGGCTGGAGGCGTGGAACGCGAACCTCGTGGGCGGGGACATCGGCGGCGGCTCCCTGGACGGGCTGCAGCAGGTGTTCCGGCCGGCGGTGCAGGCCGATCCCTACGCGACCGGCGTGCCGGGGGTCTGGCTGTGCTCCTCGTCGACGCCGCCGGGCGGCGGGGTGCACGGCATGTCCGGGTACCACGCGGCCCGCAGGGCGCTGCGGGGCCTCGCGCGGAGCCGGCGGCGCACCGGCTGACGAGGGCTCAGGGGCCGATCCCGGCGTACTTCGTGGCCGCGAGCTCGCGGATCTGCGCCACGTAGCCGCGGGTCTCCGCGAACGGGGGGATCCCGCCGTGCCGCAGGACCGCCGTGGGCCCGGCGTTGTAGGCGGCGAGCACCAGCTCGATCTCCTCCTGGGCCGAGGCGGGCGCCAGCCTCCGCACCATGCGGCGCAGGTCCTTGAGGTAGACGCCCTGGGCGCGGATCGCGGCCCGCGGGTCGAAGGGGTCGCCCCGGCCGTAGCGCTTCCACGTGTCGGGCATGAACTGGGCGAGGCCCTGCGCCCCGGCCGGGCTGACGGCCCGCGGGTCCCACCGGCTCTCGACGTCCAGCTGGGCGGCCACGATCTCGGGCGGGAGCCCGGAGAGCTCGGCGGCGGCCAGGACGTCGTCGCCCCACGGCTCCGGGACGGGGACGGCGCGGCTCGGCTCCTCGCCGGAGGGCGGCCCGCAGCACTCGTGCGTGTTGGCGTGGAAGAGCCCGCCGGTGCCGATCAGGAGCAGCACCACCGAGGCCAGCAGGAACCACGGGGAACCGCGCGGGGCAGGTTCCCCGGTCCCGGCACCTTCGGTGCCGGGACGCGCGGGGTCCAGGACGGTGGTGGCCATTTGTTCCAGGCTAGGAGGACCCGCGCGCCCGGTCTGCGGCCTCTTGGGGGGACAGCCGCCCCAGCCCCTACGATGAGGGCGTGACTGCCGAGATCATCGCGACCCTCGTCGCCGCCGTCCTGCTCGTCGTCGGGTGCCTCGGCGTCATCGTGCCGGTGCTGCCGGGCTCGTTCCTCGTCGTGGTCGGCCTGCTCGTCTGGGCGTTCACGGTCCAGGCCGTCGAGGGCTGGGTCGTGCTGGCTGTCGGCTCCGCGCTGGCGATCACCGGGATGGCCGCGAGCGCCGTGCTCACCGGGACCCGGCTCAAGCGCCGGCAGATCCCCAACCGGTCCCTCCTCTACGCCGCGGCCGGCGCCGTGGTGGGGCTGTTCCTGATCCCGGTGGTCGGGATCTTCGTGGGGTTCTTCGTGGGTCTGCTCCTGAGCGAGACCGCACGCCAGCGCGACCTGCGGGCGGCGCTGGACTCCAGCTGGGCAGGTCTCAAGGCGGCGGGCCTGGGGATCGTCGTGGAGTTCGCGTGCGCGCTCGCCGCCGCCACGGTGTTCGTGCTGGGCGCGCTGGTCCTCTTCACCACGGCCTGAGCCTGGGTCCTGCCCGTGCCGGGACCGCTCCCCGCACGGTCAGGGCCCGGACACCGCAGCTCGGGTGTCCGGGCCCGCGGGGTCCCGCGGTGCGTCAGCGCCAGGGCAGGGGGACCACCTCGACGTCCTGGCCGGCGGCCACACCGCCCGGCGGGACGACGATGATGACGTCCGCGTGGGCGAGCCCGCGCAGCATGTTCGCGCCGACCCGGTCCCGGGGGTGGACCGTCCCGTCCCGGAGGTAGCCGGGCACCAGGGCGGTGACCTTCTGGCCCGGCAGCTCCTCGGCCGCGGGCAGGGTGCGCGTGGCCGGGGGCCGGTCGCCGTGCAGCCTGGCGAGCAGGGGCTGGGCCACCGTGAAGACGCTGGTCATCGCGGCCAGCGGGTTGCCGGGCAGGCCGACCACGAAGGGCCCGTCCTCGGGCAGCCGTGCCAGGAACGTCGGGTGGCCCGGGCGCTGGGCGAGGCCGTCGAGCAAGAAGACCGCCCCGAGCTCCTGGAGCGCCGAGCGGACGTGGTCGGCGTCGGAGTGCCCGGTCCCACCGGTGGTGATGACCACCTCGGTGCGGGCGTCGAGGACCGAGCCCATGCCGGAGGGCGCCTCGGTCAGGGCCGAGAGCATCGCCTTGGCGGTGTCCTCGACGCGCCGGAGCTGGTCCACGGACCCGCCCAGCATCTCCACGAACGTGGGCAGCTGCGGGCCGAAGGCGTCCCGGACCTGGCCGGGCTCGGGGATCCCGTCCTCCACCACCTCGCTGCCCGTGAGCAGGATGGTCACCCGCGGCCGGCGGCGGACCGGGAGCATGTCGTGGCCGCTGACGGCGGCGAAGGCGATGTGGGCGGGATTGAGCAGGCACTCGGCGTGCAGGATGACGTCCCCGGCCGCGACCTCCTCGCCGGTGCGGCGGATGTTCTGCCCGTAGGGGATGTCCTCGGCCGAGGGGGCGTGGGCGGCGATGGTGAGCACGGTCCCCTCCGCGGACAGCTGCGCGTACTCGTCGCGCAGCACGGCCCGGGCCCCGGCCGGGACGAGTCCGCCGGTGACGATGCGGGTGGCCTCGCCCGGCTCCAGGTTGAGCACCGGGCGGTAGAGCTCCTTCGGCGGGATGGTCAGCATCTTGCGGGGGTCCGTCTCCACGGGCTCGGGAACGACCACCGTCCACGGCTGGGGGCCGGCCACGGCGTAGCCGTCCATGGCGGAGGAGGCGTAGTGGGGGACCGGGATCGGGGCGGTCACGTCCTCGGCCAGGACCTCGCCGAGCGCCTCCTGCAGCGGCAGCCAGTGGCTGGGCAGCGCGGTGGCGATCTCGTAGGAGAACTGCCGGGCCTGGTGCCACTCGGCGTCGTGGACGGCCTCGACCTCTTCGGCAGCGCTCTCGGGCGCGCCGCTGTCGTCCTCGATGACGGGCAGCGCGTGCGTGTAGGGGCTGTTGGTGTCGTGGGGCAGGGGCAGTCCGGACATCAGTTCTCCTCGGGGGTTCGGCGGACGGCGGGGACGAGGCCGCCGACGGTCTGCAGGGCACGGTCCAGGACGCTGTGCTCGTCCTCGCCCGCGGCCACGGCGCGGCCCACGTGGTAGCCGAGCAGGTAGGCGGTGGGCGGGACGGCCGGGCGCACGGTGCCGTGGGCGATCCTGCCGGTGAGGCCCAGCACGGCGTCCAGGGGGAGGTCGGCGTCGGGCACGTCCAGGGCTCCGCGCACGGCCTCGACCCACCGCTCCAGGATCTCGTTCTCGGACGGGCTCAGGTCCTTGGGCATGCGCTGCTCCTCCCGGGCGGTGGGGCCGCCCGCTCGTGGTCAGGTCAGGTGGTGCCTGTGCACATCGTCCCACGTATCGACGTCCGCGGTGGCCTCCTCGGGCACGGTGACGTCCCGGAGCGGGAGATCGCGCACGAAGGAGAACACGGAGCGGTCGGCGGCGTCCTGACCCGCGAACGCCCGGCGCAGCACGTCGCTGCGGTAGAGGGCGGCGAGGGGCTGGCGGCGGCCGCCGGGCGGGACGGAGATGTAGCCGGCGGCGTCCGGGCCGGTCCGGGCGGCCTCCAGGAGGAGGGGCACGGCACCGGCCACACCGGGCATGTCGCACGCCAGTGTCAGGGTCCAGTCCGCGCCGGGCACGCCGTCGAGGGCGCGCAGTCCGGCGGCGATGCCCGCGGCCGGCCCGGAGAACGGCGGGTCCTCGCGGGTGCGCAGCACGCCCTCGGGAACGGCAGGGTCCGGGGGGCCGACGACGACGACGCCCGCAGCCTCCCGGACCGCGTCCAGGGTGAGCTCCAGGAGGGTGCGTCCCTCCTGCCGCAACCGGGCCTTGGGCCGGCCGCCCAGGCGGGCGGAGCGGCCGCCCGCCAGGACCACGGCGTGGAAGGCCGGGTCCGGACCCGGGGCGCTCACCGGGTCATCCGCCGGAGAAGGGTGGCAGGACGTCGAGGACCGCCCCGGCCGGGACCGGGGTGTC
>NZ_BAAAOA010000034.1:0-4798 GCF_039530085.1 Kocuria aegyptia | reverse complement strand
TGGATCCGGGCAGGGTGGAGATCAGGCTCTCCGAGACAACATTGGTCGACAACTCGTACTCCTTACGACGTACTGCGGAACGGGTGGGACGGGGGTGGGACGGGTGGAACGGTTTCACGCCCCGGCCGCGACGGCCGGGGCGGCGGCGGTGGTGGCGGCGGCGGCGGCGGCCGGGGCGTGGGCGGCGACAGCGGCGGCCACAGACTGGGCCGCCTCGTGCGGCGGGGCAGGGGTGCGGGCGGCAGCGGCGATCTTCTCCAGGGTCTTGCGCCAGCGGCCGAAGAGCTTGACCTGGTTCCAACCCAGCACCGCGACCGGTTCCTCCCCGGCGTAGTAGACGGCCAGCAGGGAATCGTCCTCCGGGCCGCCGTGCTCGTAGACCACCCGGTCGGCGCGGGAGGCGTCGCCGGCGAACTGCAGGCGGGTGCCGTACTGATCGGACCAGAAGTAGGGGGGCTTCACCGCCGGCAGGGTCGCCGGATCCGCGCCCAGCAGCGCGGACACGGCCACGCCCGGGCGCTGAGCGGCCCCGGTCCAGTGCTCCACCCGCTGGTGGCGGCCGGTGACCGGCTCCCACCACGCGGCGCAGTCACCGACCGCGACGACCCCCGGGAGGCTGGTGCCCCCGACCGCGTCGCAGACCACGCCGTTGCCCAGCTCGATCCCGGAGCCCTCCAGCCAGGCGGTGTTGGGCACCGCCCCGATGCCCACGACCACGACATCGGCGGGCAGCACCCGGCCGTCGGCCAGGCGCACCGCGCTCACGGATCCGTCGGTGAGGTCGAAGTCGGTGATGTCGGCCCCGCAGATCAGCTCGACCCCGGCGCGTTCGTGCAGCCCGGCCACGACCGCGCCCAGCTGGGTGCCCAGCGGCCCGCACAGCGGGGTCGGGGACTTCTCCAGCACGGTGACCTCCATGCCCAGGGCGTGGGCGGTGGAGGCGACCTCGGCGCCGATGAACCCGGCGCCGATGACCACCATCCGGCCCCCCGCGCGCACCAGCTCGCGCAGCTTCTGCGCGTCGGCGATGGTGCGCAGGGTCACCACGTTCTCCGCCTCGGCGATCGGGGGCAGGTTCCGGGCCGAGGCGCCGGTGGCGATCACCAGGGCCTCGGCGTGGACGGTGTGCCCGTCCTCCAGGTGGACCGTGCGGGTGGCCGGATCGAAGGACACCGCCCGGGTCCCCAGGATCCACTCCGCGTCCAGGGCCTCGGTGTCGGTCTCCAGGGTCAGATCCGCGATCTCGATCCGCCCGGCCAGGAAGTCCTTGGACAGCGGCGGACGGTCGTAGGGACGCTGCAGCTCATCACCGATGATCACCAACCGACCACCGAATCCGAGGCTACGCGCGGCCCGGGCGGCCGACAGACCGGCCAGGGACGCCCCGACAATGACGAGGGACTCCATGGAGGACCCCTTTCGAGTGTTCTGGACCAAGGACGGGAGCGTGGCACGGGAGGCGGTAACCGCCCGCGCCGGGGGTGCGTAGTCTGCAACCCGCTTCGCAATATGAGAACAGCGTGAAGTGCATCACTCCTGCTGTCAAGCACTCCCCCGGATTTTTCGCACGGTCGTCGTCGCGGAGCGCAAGATCGGCCCGCGGGCGCGCCATTCCTTGACACCGCCCTCCAGCACCTCCAAGAATGTTGCGCATTGTGAAATTCGTTGCATGAGGGCAGCAGGGCACCCACCTCCGCGGCTCCTCCCCGTGGTGGGGGGCGAATCGCTCCCGGGCACTGCTCCGGCACCTCGTCAGTGGTGACTCCGCGCCGGTCGTGGCCGTGCAGGAATTCCCGTGCCATCGTCTGCGAGCACGTCGGCGGACGTGACCAGCGACAGAGAAGGGAAGGGCACCATGACCCGACAGAAGCCCGAAGTGCGCGAGGTCAACGAGAACGACCTCGAGGTGACCAAGCCCAAGGACTGGGCCGGCGGACTGCCTGCCGTCTACTACTCCATGGAGCCGGCGTTCGACCACATGGGCCCGGTCCGGGCAGGCCGGACGCTGCTGAGCATGAACCAGAAGGGCGGCTTCGACTGCATGAGCTGCGCGTGGCCGGACCCCGGTCACCGCAGTCCCTTCGAGTACTGCGAGAACGGTGCGAAGGCCGTCACGTGGGAGGCCACCCCCGTGACGGTCGCCCGGGAGTTCTGGGCGGAGCACCCGGTGAGCGAGCTGCGCGAGCGCTCCGAGTACTGGCTGGGCATGCAGGGCCGGCTCACCGAGCCCGTCCACAAGGCCAAGGGGGAGGACCACTACCGGCCCATCAGCTGGGACGAGGCGATCTCCATCGTGGCGGAGAAGCTCAAGAGCCTGGACGATCCGGACGAGGCGGCGTTCTACACCAGCGGGCGCGCCTCCAACGAAGCAGCGTTCATCTACCAGTTGTTCGTGCGCGGCCTCGGCACCAACAACCTTCCCGACTGCTCCAACATGTGCCACGAGTCCTCCGGATGGGGCATGGGCCAGACGCTGGGGGTGGGCAAGGCCACGGTCACCTATGACGACTACGTGAACTCCGATCTGATGATCCTCATCGGCCAGAACCCGGGCACCAACCACCCGCGCATGCTCAGCGCCCTCGAGAAGCAGAAGGAGAACGGCGGACAGATCGTCGCCGTCAATCCGCTGCCGGAGGCCGGTCTGCGCCGGTTCAAGAATCCGCAGAAGCCCAAGGGCGTCATCGGCAGGGGCACGGACCTCGCGGACCAGTTCCTGCAGATCCGTGCCGGTGGGGACATGGCGCTGCTCCAGGCGGTCTCCAAGCGGGTGCTCGAGGCCGAGGACGCCGCCCCCGGGACGGTGCTGGACCACGAGTTCCTCGACGAGCACTGCGAGGGCCTCCAGGAGCTCAGGGCGCACCTCGCCGAGCTGGACGAGCAGACGGTGCTGGCCGCGACCGGCCTGCGCTCGGAGGAGATCGACGAGCTCGCGGACCGGTACCTGAAGGCCGAGAAGGTGATCATCACCTGGGCCATGGGCGTCACCCAGCAGAAGAACGGGGTGGCCACCATCAAGGAGATCATCAACCTCCTGCTGCTGCGGGGCAACATCGGCAAGCCGGGTGCGGGCGCCTCGCCCATCCGCGGACACTCCAACGTGCAGGGCGACCGGACCATGGGCATCTGGGAGCAGATGCCGCCGGCGTTCCTGGACGCCCTGGGCAAGGAGTTCTCCTTCGATCCGCCCCGTGACCACGGGGTCGACGCGGTCGACGCCGTCCGCCGGATGCGCGACGGCGAGATCAAGTTCTTCCTGGCCCTCGGCGGGAACTTCGTCGCGGCCATGTCGGACACCGCCGCGACGGAGGCCGCGATGGACAGGCTGGAGATGAACGTGCAGATCTCCACGAAGCTCAACCGGTCCCACACCGTGGTCGGCGAGGAAGCGCTCATCCTGCCCACCCTGGGCCGGAC
Source organism: Kocuria aegyptia (assembly GCF_039530085.1). NCBI lineage: Bacteria > Bacillati > Actinomycetota > Actinomycetes > Micrococcales > Micrococcaceae > Kocuria > Kocuria aegyptia. Next base: position 1,381 of record NZ_BAAAOA010000034.1, on the reverse strand, counting down.
CGAGATCGACCGGCAGGCCGCCGGGGTGCAGTTCATCTCGGTGGAGGACACCATGAGCGCCGTCCACCCCTCATGGGGCAAGGTCGCCCCCGTCGGGGAGAACCTCCTGTCCGAGGTCGCCATCGTGGCCAGGCTGGCCCGCGCGACGCTCGGGAACGTGGTCGACGCCGACTGGGAGGGCTTCGAGGCCGACTACGACCGGATCCGCGAGCACATCGGCCACGTCGTCGTCGGGTGCGAGGACTACAACCAGCGGATCCGTCAGGAGGGCGGCTTCGTGATGGCCAACGGTCCCCGGGACTCCCGCACCTTCAACACGCCCACGGGCAGAGCGCAGCTGACCGTCAACGCCCTGGACCCCCTCGAGTGCCCGGCGGGCCGGTTGATCCTGCAGACCATGCGCTCCCACGACCAGTTCAACACGACGATCTACGGCTACAACGACCGCTATCGCGGTATCAAGAAGGGTCGGCACGTGGTCTTCGTGAACCCGGAGGACATCGTCGAGCTGGGTCTGGAGGACGGCCAGCTCGTGGACGTGCACGGGGAGTACGTGGACGGCAAGGAGCGGGTGCTGCGGAGGTTCCGCCTCGTGTCCTATCCCACCGCCCGTGGGTGCGCGGCGGTCTACTACCCGGAGGGCAACGTGCTGGTGCCCCTCGACGACACCGTCAAGGGCAGCAACACCCCCGTGTCGAAGGGCGTCATCGTCCGGCTGGGGCCGGCGTCCGAGGGCCTGGCCGGCGGCAGCGGCGAGGAGAACGCGGCGGCGGACATGCCCACCACCGTCTGACCCGTCCCGGTCGACCGGCACCGCAGCTCGGCCGCCGCTTCCCGCACCGGGGAGCGGCGGCCGAGCTCGTCCGGGACGACGACGCCGTGCACCGTCCCGTGCGCCGTCCTTTCCCCTTGCCCGGTGCCTACTGGCCCGTGGCAGCCCACCCGATGCTGTCCTGACCGCCGTGGGCGCCGTCGGCGGCCAGGCGCCGGGCCGTGGCCGCGGCGTCGCGCACCGCCTGGTCCGGGGTCTTGCCGGCCCGGTTCCCGGCCGTGTCCAGCGCTGCGGCATAGCCGACGTAGAAGGTGGTCAGCGCCCCGGCCCCGGGGGAGACGGCCCCGGAGGCATGCTGGGCGAGCTGCAGGACCTCCTGGGTGTCCACCTTCAGGTCCAGGATCTGGAGCGCCTGGGTGAGCCGCTGGCTCCACTGGTCCAGGTCGGGGGCGTTGTCGTCGTGCACGGTCATGTCGTCTCCTTCGGGTCGGGAACGGAACGGCGTATCAGCAGTGGGCCGGTCCTGCCGCCGGGCACAGCCGCAGCGGGTCATCCGCCGGAGAAGGGTGGCAGGACGTCGAGGACCGCCCCGGCCGGGACCGGGGTGTC
>NZ_BAAAOA010000033.1:0-6139 GCF_039530085.1 Kocuria aegyptia | reverse complement strand
TGTGGTGATCAGCCCCCGGCCTCACGCGTCCCGGCCCGTGCCAATAACGTCATGCCCTCTTACAACTAGTCCTCATGGTTGTCGAGGGACCGTCCAACGATCGAAGCGGGAGAAGGCGTCCAGCACTGCGCAGCAGTAGATCTTGCTTTCCGTGGCGGGATGTTCGGTGATGTCGGTAACCCATAGCTGGTGGGGCGCGAGCCGATGGAACTTGCGGTGCACCAGGCCATCGGCGGTGGCCACGCCTTTGAGCTTTTTCACCTTGGTCGGGCTCGGGAAACTCACGATCCCGGCGAGACTCAGCAGCACGGCCACCAGGTTCTCACTGGCGACGATGTCCATGCCACCGGTGAGTTCGGCGTGGACCCGCCGGGAGCCGAAGGTTCCGCGGGCGGCGGTGTGTACCTCAGGGATCAGCCCCGTGGACCACACTGCCGGCGCATTGCCGTGGGCGACAGCGGCTGGTGCTTGTACTGGAAGTACCCGAAACTGCTCACGCCCAGCAGACGGCAGTCCTTGACGGGGTGCCCGGCGTCGACGAGTTCATCGATCACCGGATGAGCCCTTTTGGGTCGGGGTGGTCCTCTCCGAGCGGCTTCGCGGCCCGCTTGAGGATCTCGACTTTTGCCTCACGAACTCGGATCAGATCCTTCACCTTCGCCACCTCCGCCGACTCTTGGGCCGTGAACCCGGGTCGTTCGCCGCGGTCGATTTGGTCCTGGCGGACTCAGTTATGCAGGGCACCGCTGCTGACGCCTTGCTCAGCGGCAGTGGCGGCGGTCGTCCTGCCTGCTCGCACAAGAGCGACGGTACGGAAACGGAACTCGGCCGGGAAGGGACGCAGTATGGTCGGAGCCTCTCGATGACTTGCCCCGACCTTCACACCAGCAAGGCTAAGCAAGCCATGGGACAGGTCAAAGAGTCAACGGAAGTCGAGGCGGTCCCAGGCTCGCAATCCAACAGGGAAAACCGTCCTTATGTCAGGTCCATCCCCATGAATGGGTATCCATTGACCGGCTCGAACGGACGTGGGTGTGATCACCACTAGCGACTGCATGGTCACGTCAGGGCGCAGATCCGGTGTACACACCTGCAACACACCGTCACAGAAGCAGGCGTACTTCGCGATGTCACATCACCGATTAGGGGACAATCGCTGGCCACCCTGTCCACCGTTTGACCTACAACTGAGCTGACTCAACAGCCTCCAGGGAATCTGGGCCTTCCAATTTCGGCCATTGGCATTCACAAATTCATTCAGTCGAACAAGCCCCGCGAATGCGTCGCGGCGCCCGAGCCTATGACTGCAAGAGTAAATCCTGCATGCTCTCAGCAAGTTAGTTCACCCGGGGGGAACGAACCAAGCCACGTGCAATTGCACACTGGCAGGGGTTTAAGGGGGACACTCAATGCGCTCGGCACTCCGATGCATCATGCTCGCATGCGTATCCATCGAAACGCATACATATACGCTTGCACGACTATGCGCGAAAAGGATGTAGGCATGCTCTACGGGCGCGTTGCAACGCATGGGCACGACCTGGGGCATGTCTCTCACTAGGCCTTAAACCAAACGGCCACGGCGCGCAGAACGCCCCTACGGCGGTAGGTCAGCGCGAGCTGGTCGTAGCGAGTCGCGAGGCGTCGCGACTGCTCCAAGGCAGTGAAGGAGTCTCCGGTATATCAGAGTCGGCTGGGAACTAGGGGAGTTCCCAGATGGATGCTTTTACTTAGGGGTAGAAATGCAAACAAATGGCCAGCTCCCAAGCACGACCGTGGTGGTTCCAACCTTTAACGAAGTGAAAAACGTGGGTCATGTGCTCTCATCCCTGCCTGATGGAATCGATGAAGTCATTCTCGTCGACGGACATTCACGAGATGGAACCGTCGAAGCCGCCAGAGAGGCCCGAAAAGATATCAAGGTGGTCTTCCAAACCCGGCGCGGCAAGGGGAACGCCATGGTGGCGGGCTTCTACTCGGCCTCTGGAGACCGGATCGTGGCAATCGATGCAGACGGGTCCATGGAACCGGCCGAGATACCGCGGTTCCTGCAAGCGATGGACGACGGTGCCCACTATGTCCGTGGAAGCCGGTTCATGGACGCCGGTGGAAGCACCGACATCACGCCTGTCCGGTATGCTGGCAACCTGACACTAAATTTTCTCGCCAACACAATGTGCGGGACTAGGTTCACCGACCTTTGCTACGGGTTCGTAGCGTTTCGACGTTCGGTCCTGGATCTTATGCGCTTCCCCGACCCGTTTAATGAGCACCTCGGCAACGTGTGGGGAGACGGATTTGAGATTGAGACCCTCATGGCCATCCGCGCTGCGAAGGCGGGACTCAAGATCGCGGAAGTACCAAGTTTTGAAGCGAACCGGCTGAACGGCGTGAGCAACTTGCATACCTTCCGGGACGGCGCGAGATGCCTTAAGACTCTCGTCGCGGAAGGTGTGGCCCCTCGCACCATGTCGCGGATTCCGGAGGCCGCCCCGATCCCGGCTATCGATCGCTCCGAGGTCCATGTTCTCCACGACGGGGCGCTCGCCATGGGGCGCGTCATTGTCGAGAGCGCGACCGGAGTCCTGCAGCGTGCCGCCGACAGCACCGCGCCCACCCGTCAGGTCCTGTGATGCCCGGACCTCCGCCCACCGCGCACAAGATCAGCGTTGTCGTGTGCGCGTTCAGCGAGCAACGATGGGACGAACTATGTGCTGCCATCGCATCGTTGGAGCAGCAATCGCTGGTGCCGGAGGACGTCGTGCTCGTCATTGATCACAACGACCGCCTGTTCGAACGGGCCCTTGAGGTCTTCGACCGGGCGACAATCATGCGCAACACGGCGGAGAAGGGACTTTCCGGCGCCCGCAATACTGGAACAGAAGCGGCACGGGGGAGCATAATCCTCTTCCTGGACGACGACGCCACTGCCGACCGTCGTTGGGTCGAACGCATGGTGGCGCCTCTGGAAGATCCCGACATCGTCGGCGTGGGTGGCACCGCCCTCCCAGCATGGGAGGGCGGTGCCGCACCGCCGTGGTTTCCCGAGGAGTTCTACTGGGTCGTGGGATGTAGCTATCGCGGTCTCCCTACCCACCGAGCGCAGATTCGCAACCCGATCGGCGCCACCATGGCCTTCCGGGCCAGCAGCCTGCGGGAGTGCGGCGGGTTCGCCAGCACTTTGGGACGAGTCGGGGACAAGCCGGTTGGTTGCGAGGAAACTGATCTTTCACTTCGGATCGCGGCCGCGCAGCCGCAAAGCCGAGTGATTCTGGCCCGCGACGCGGTGGTCCACCACCGGGTACCCCGTCAGCGCCAGACGGCGAGCTACTTCCTGCGCCGCTGCTACTGGGAGGGCGTGAGCAAGGCGGTGCTCGTCCATAGACTCGGCGAACGCGCAACGCAAGGGCTCTCGGATGAACGCAAGCATGCCCTGCGTACGTTGCCGCAGGGCATGCTGCTAGCGGTCGCCGAAGCGTGGAAGCGGCGTTCGCCAGCCCTCGCCCTCAGAGCAGGCAGCATACCGATGGGGCTCGCTGTGACGGCTGCTGGCTACGTGGCCGGCAGCTTGAAGGTCGCGCCCTTCAGCAGTCATGCGGGGGTGGACGCCGCTTATGCCTGAGGTCAGCAGTGTGCGCCGCAGCAGAGGGGGGAGCCGCGCGGCCGCGACTTTGTACTGGATCCCGGAACGGACCCAGCGCCGGGGGAACCGTGGCGGGCGGCGGCCGCCGCGGCACTCCGTAAACTGCAGCTCGGGACGGGAGCGGATTTGAACACACAACTAATTCCAGTTCTGCTTTACCATGCCGTGACAGAAAACCCGGGAAACTTGATCGCACCCTTCACCGTGACACCGCAGGTCTTCGAACAGCACCTTGGCGCCCTGAGAGAAGAGCGATACAAGTGTGTCACTTTCAGCGAATTGCTCGATTCACTAGCCGCCCACACCATATCGTCTCGAACCGCAGTAATTACTTTCGATGACGGATACAAAGATTTTGCAGACAACGCCCTGCCTGTGTTGCAAGCGCACGACTATCCGTCGACCCTGTATTTGACCACCGGCTTCTTGGCAGGCGGCAAGCTACATCACAAGGAATCTGGTCCATCCGACTTGATGCTCGATTGGGCCCAACTTCCCGAACTCGTAGCGAGTGGCACCGAAATCGGCGCCCATAGCCACAGCCATCCCCAATTGGATACGCTCACAGCAGCGCAACTTCACCGGGAGACTCACTTACCCAAGGAACTTTTGGAGAACGTTCTAGGCGTTCGCGTTCGTAGCTTTGCCTATCCGCACGGATACAATGGTCCACGGGTACAACGTTTCATCAAGAATGCGGGTTACGACAGTGCAGCTGGCGTTCGAAACGCGTTCACCCACTCAAGCGATGACCGATTTAATGTGGCACGCTTGATGCTGCAATCTCATCATTCGTTGGAAACGTTTCGCAATTGGCTTCGTGGATTAGAAGCACCCCCAGCGACCCGAGGCGAGGCCATGAGAACGAAACTCTGGCGCGACTATCGCCGAGGCAAGGCAATAGTGAGACGACAACCCGGATCGGATTACCAATGAGACCCATCTACTTTCCTCATTTCGTGCCAGCACGGGTGATGTCGGTGGACTTGGCCACGGACAAAGTAGAACTGCCAGCGCCGAGCGAACGCCCGCCAACGGCTTATTCTCGCATTCGAGCTCTGGTTCGGATGGCCGATGCACCGATTGGGTTTGTCGAGCTTGAAGGCGTCACCACGCACGACGACCCGTCGATCGTTGAGATGGTTCGCACACGCGCATGGGATGAACTCCGTGAGGATATGATCGAGCTTTTCGTCAATGCAGGGTTGCCCGTTCCATCGCAATCAACAGATCTGTGTACGTTCGCGCAACAATCTACACAGAACGCCGCGGCCCACGAAGAAGTTCTCGTCAGCGTGGTTATTTGCACTCTTCACAACGACGAAGCAGCTATGTCTACTGCAGCTCGAGTATTAGAGGGTACGCACGACAACCTCGACGTCATCATCGTTGACAATTCTGATTCGCCCGAACGGCTCGCAGTAAAGGTCGCTCAGCAATTTTCCGATAATGGTCGGGTACGGCACGTCTGGGAACCCCGTCGGGGCTTGTCGCGCGCCCGCAACAAGGGGCTGGAAGTAGCGCGCGGAGACATTATCGTCTTTACAGACGACGATGTGATCGTCGATCGCCTCTGGGTCACCAAGATCATCGAAGCGTTCGATCTGGCACCGAACGTGGGCTGTGTCACGGGTTCAATCATTCCTGCGGAGTTGGAAACGCCAGCACAGGACTTGCTGGAACAGTTCGGCGGATTCAACAAGGGTTTTGCCACGGCAATATTTAACATGACCGATCACCGTCGCCCTGGGCCCCTCTATCCATACGATGCTGGACGATTCGGTTCCGGCGCGAATATTGCCTTCAAACGCGTTTGCATCGACGAAGTCGGCGGGTTTGACAACCATTTGGGGGTCGGCACTCCAGCCTGGGGCGGAGAAGACATCGACGTCCTCCGGCGCACCATCACGGCTGGTTACAGCCTCGTTTATGTCCCGGGCGCGCTCATGTGGCATCGACATCGTCGCTCGTATGACGCGCTGCGCTGGCAGATATACCGATATGGGGTTGGCCTCAGTGCAACAGTGACCAAATGGGTGACTGAAGATCGTGGCACCGCAGTAGAGGTTGCACGACGACTGCCAGCAGGAGCGCTATATGTTCTCGGACCGAAGTCAAAAAAGAACAAATCCAAGACCGATGCTTACCCAAAAAGCCTCACGCTACTTGAGTTGGCTGGTTTGCTCGTGGGTCCATTCGCGTACTTCCGTAGCCGTCGGGCGGCCCGCAGTGTCGACAATGACAGCAAAAAATACCCAGGCAATGTGGTTTTCCGGCCAGTGAAAAGAGGGTGAGCCTCATGGAGCCAACGGCGGGTCAACGAACGCAGAGCCTTTGCGGACACGAACTTGACGTTCCACCATCTGGTGCCGTTGACGAGGGGGGCAGTGCATGATCGCCGACGTAATCACAAGTGGATCGCGCGACCTAGATGTTGTGGGGCATGAGGTTCTTGGCGCGGGTGCGTCGATGAGATGAGGAACGGGCTCCTCGTCA
>NZ_BAAAOA010000032.1:104182-127336 GCF_039530085.1 Kocuria aegyptia | reverse complement strand
CGCAGGTGAGCACGTCCACCAGCGCCTCCCCCGGCCCGGGATCCGGCACCAGGATCGTCTCCACGACCGCTGGTTCGTTCTTCGCCTTGACGACGACTGCTCTGACCTCGTGCATCGGGAATGGTCCTTCCTGCGGACGGCGTGACGGTTCCGGTCCGGAACTCCGCTCCCCAGTGTAGGGAAGGACGCCGGGCCCGCGGTGCGGCGCAGGAGGACCGCGGCCCGCCGGGCGGGCCTGCCGTGCGGACGGACGCCGGCCCGGCACGCGCGGTGCCGGGCCGGCACGGGACCGGCCGTCCTAGCTCTTGGAGTCGTCGCTCTTGGAGTCGTCGCTCTTGGAGTCGTCGGAGGAGTAGTCGATGTGCTCGTGCTCGAGGCGCAGCTTGCGGCCCTGGTCGACGAGCTTCTCCTCCTTCTTCTCCTTCTTGTCGACCTGGCGGGTGTCGCGCGGGGGCAGCTGGATGGTCTCCTCGGCCTTGATCCCGCCCTGCAGCTGGCGGCCGCGCTCGACCTCCGCGTCGATCTCCGCGCCCAGCAGGAGGACGTTGTTGATGATCCAGAGGCCCAGCAACAGGGCGATCACGGAGCCGATGATGCCGTAGGTCGCGTTGTAGGAGGAGAAGTTGCTGACGTAGAACGCGAACAGGGCCACCGCGATGGCCGCCACGAGCAGAGCGACGAGGGAACCGAGGCTGATCCAGCGGAACTTGGGCTGCTGCACGTTGGGGGTGAAGTAGTAGAGCACGGCAAGCAGCAGCACTGCCAGCGCGACGACGGCCGGCCACTTGGCGATGTTCCACACCATCACGGCGGTGTCTCCGAGCCCGACGACGTCGCCGACGATGCGCGCGAGGTCCCCGGAGATGACGAGGGCGACGAGGATGACCGCCACGATGACGACCAGGGTCAGCGTCACGACCAGGTTCATGGGCCGGAGCTTCCAGATGGGACGGCCCTCGTCCACCTCGTAGATCCGGTTCAGCGCCCTGCCGAAGGCCCCTGTGAAGCCGGAGGCGGTCCACAGGGCGCCGAGGATACCGGTGAACAGGGCCAGCCCGGCGCCGGTCTGCGTGGTGAGGTTGTTGATGGGCCCTTCGAGCAGGGTGGTCAGCTCGGCCGGTGCGTAGTCGTCCAGCCACCCCGTGATCGCGTTCGTGGTGGCCTCGCCCTGGCCGAAGACGCCGAGCAGCGACACGAGGGCGAGCAGGGCGGGGAAGAGCGAGAGCACCGCGAAGTACGTCAGCGACGCCGCGAGATCCGTGCAGTTGTCCTTCGAGAACTCGGAGAGCGCGCGCTTGACCACGTAGCCCCACGCGGGCTTGCTGATCTCGGAGGGGCTGTCCGGCTTGCGGGGGTCCTCGGGGTCCGGTGCGGTGTGCTCCTTGGAGCGGCTGTCCTGGGTGGTGTCCTGGGCCATGCTGGGTCCTTCGCGATCGGCCGCCGGGTGCGGTGTGCGGGCTCCGGTCGGCGGCGGGGCGTGTGGGGGATGTCTCCTGCATCAGTGTACTGATGAATTGCCGTCGTGAGCGACAATGGGACGGGCGGATCACGGGTCTGCCCCATGTTCCCCCCGACCAGGAGGCCCTTCGTGCCCACCACCCGGCGCACCGTCGCTGCGGAGATCGACTTCGCGGCGAAGACCGACCACCTGGCGGTGTTCTCCCTCGCGATCGCCCACCCCACGGGCCGCGCGCGCCCCGGCGAGCGACTGAGCCTGCGCGTCGACGGGGCCGAGGCCGCGCTCGAGGAGGCGCAGGACCTGCACGGCACGCGGCTGCACCTGGCCCGGGTGCCGGGCGGCACGGAGTGCACGGTGTCCTACGCCCTGGAGCTGGACGGAAGGGCCGGTTCGCCGCCTCCGGGGGAGTCCGTCGACGTCGTCCGCTACACCCGGCCCAGCCGCTTCTGCCCCTTCGACGAGATGGCCGGCACCCCCGATGCCCTCTTCCCCGGGGCCCGCGGTGGCGGCTACGAGACGCTCCAGCGGGTGCGGGACTGGGTGCACGAGCACCTGGACTACGTGGTGGGCTCCTCGACGGCCACCGACACGGCCGTTCACACGTTCCTCACCCGGCAGGGCGTGTGCCGGGACTACGCGCACCTGCTCATCACCCTGCTGCGGGGCCTCGGGGTGCCGGCGCGGCTCGTGTCGGTCTACGCGCCGGGGCTGTCCCCCATGGACTTCCACGCGGTGGTCGAGGCCTGGCACCACGGCGCCTGGTACGTTCTGGACGCCACCGGGCTCGCCCCCCGAACGGAGTTCGTGCGCATCGCCACGGGCGTGGACGCCTCCGAGACAGCGTTCCTGACCACGCTCCAGGGGGAGATCACCCTGGGTGAGATGCGGGTGTCCGCGGAGTCCTCCGCGCCCGGGCACGAGGACCCGGAGGCCCGGGTCGTCCTCCCGCTGTAGAGGCCGGCCGGGGAGTCCGGCTCAGAGGTCGTTGACGGCTTCCCGCAGGCGGTCGGCCAGGCGGGCGAGGATGCGCAGCTCCTCGGGGTCCAGGCCCGCGGACATCAGCTCGTGGACGTGCACCCGGAACTGCTCCGCGATCTGGACCTGCATCTGCCGGCCACGGTCGGTGAGCCGGATCCGCAGCCCCCGCAGGTCCTGCGGGTCCTGCCAGCGGTGCACCAGTCCCTTGAGCTCGAGACGTTCGAGCATCCGGCTGAGGCTGGACTGGGTCAGCAGCACGTACTCGTTGAGCTCGTTGAGGCGCATGCCGGTCTCGTCGGAGCGGGAGAGGTTGAACAGGACGTCGTACTCGCGGGCGGACAGCTCCGCGAACTCGGGTTGGCGCTGGAGACGCCGCATGACCGTCACCTGGGCCCTGAAGAGGGCCTCCCAGGCGTCGGCGCTGTTCTGCACACGATCTGTTTCTCTGCGGGTCACAGGTTAATGCTACGACCCGGTTACATCGGTGTGCGGTGCCCGGGTGTCCCCCCTTTCGGGGGATGCCCCCTCCAGCCACGGGCCGCGCGGTCCGCGGAGCGTCCAGGTTTCCCGGCGTGACCTGCGCGGATGATAGCCCGCGGACGTCACCGGTGCATCTTGTCGGGGTGCGCTCGCCTGTATTTCCAAGAGCAAACGTCCACGAAAGTGCGCACGGTGACGGATGTCACGTCCCGCGCGCCGGGCGTCCTGTTCCGGCCCCGGCCAGGGCCGTGATCCGCTCCTCCCGGCGGCGGTGCCGTTCCTCCTTGCGCGCCTCCACGAGCCGGTAGAGCACCGGCACGAGCACCAGGGTCAGCAGGGTGGAGGAGATCAGCCCGCCGATCACCACCACGGCCAGCGGCTGGGAGATGAAGCTTCCCTGTCCCGTGACCCCCAGCGCCATGGGCGTCATCGCGAGGATGGTGGCCAGGGCCGTCATCACGATGGGCCGCAGCCGGCGGGTGGCGCCCTTCTCGATGGCCTCCTCCAGGCCCATGCGGTGCTCCCGGCCCCGGTACTGGTTGATGAGGTCGATCAGCACGACCGCGTTGGTGACCACGATGCCCACGAGCATCAGCACGCCCACGAGCGAGGCGAGGCCCAGCGGCACTCCGGAGGCCAGCAGCGCGAGCACCGCGCCGGTGGCCGCGAAGGGGATCGACACCAGCAGGATCAACGGCTGGACCAGCGACTTGAAGGTCGCCACGAGCACCACGTAGACGATCGCGATGGCGGCGAGCACAGCCAGCCCCAGCTGCCGGAACGTGGTCTCCTGCTCGGTGGCGGCTCCGCCCAGCTCTGCCGAGGCGCCCTGCGGCAGGGCCAGGCCCGCGAGCGCGTCCCGGACCTCGGCGCTCGTGGCGCCGAGGTCGTTGCCGCCCGGGGTGACGGCCACGGTGGCGGTGCGCTGGTCGTTGCTCGAGGTGATGGTCTCCACGGTGAGCGCCTCCTCGACCTCGGCCAGCTCGTCGAGCCGGACGGTCCCGCCCGCCGCCGGCACCGGCAGGGCCCGCAGCCCCTCGACGTCCTCGACGGCGAGGCCCTCGCCGATGGTCACGGCGACCGAGTCGGCGTCCAGGTCGATGGACCCGGCGGGCAGGGGGTTCACGGTGCCGGCGAGCGCGCCCGTGACCTGCTCCTCGCTCAGCCCACGGCCGGCGGCGGCCGCCCGGTCGACCGTGACCACCACGGTGGGCTGGGTCGCGGCCAGGTTGCTCGTGACCTGCCCGGCGGAGCCGAGCTCCCGCACGGCACGCACCACGGCGTCGTCGGCCTCCGCCAGCGTCTCCTGGTCCGTGGCGGTGACCAAGATCTCGACGTCGTTGCTCGTGAAGCCCTGGGCGCCCTGCACCGAGAACTCCCCGGCGCCGTCCAGCCGGTCCAGGCGCTCGCCGACGGTGCGGCGCAGCTGCTCCTGGTCCACCGCGGCGTCCGTCGTCACGGAGAAGGTGGCGCTGTTGGTGCCGCTGCCGGGCAGGAACGCGGAGAAACCGCCGCCGGGGCCCATGGTGACCTGCACGTCCTCGATGCCCTCGGTCCGGTCGAGCACCTCCTCGGCGCGGCTCGCCTGCTCGGAGGTCACCGCGAGCGCGGTGCCGGGCGGCAGGTCCTGCTCGATGGTCATGGTGTTCTGGCCCGTGTCCCCGAGCAGGTTGGTCGGCAGCACCGGCAGCAGGGCGGCCGTGCCGCCGAGGACCAGGACACTGACCGCGAGGGTGGCCCACGGGTGGCGCTGCGTGCCGCGCAGGACCGGGAGGTAGCCCTGCGCCAGCCGCGGCGGCGTCCCCACCGCGCTGCCGGCCGCAGTGCCGCCCTTGCTCCCGGCCCAGGGCGCGGGGCGACCCGCCGGTGTCCCGCGGGTGCGCCGGGCCAGGCGGGGGTCCCGCAGGAACCAGTACGCCAGCACGGGCACGATGGTCAGGGACACCACCAGCGAGGACAACAGCGCGATGGTCGTGGTCAGGGCGAAGGGGCGGAACAGCTCGCCGGTCACATCGCCGACGAACGCGATGGGCACGAAGACCGCGACCGTGATGAGGGTCGAGGCGGTGATCGCGCCCGCGACCTCGCGCACGGCGGTGAGGATGGCCCGGCGCTTGGCGTTGGCGGGGTCGGTGCGCAGGTCGACCGTGCCGTAGTGGCGCTTGATGTTCTCGATCACCACGATCGAGTCGTCCACGACGCGCCCCACGGACAGGGTGATCGCCGCCAGGGTCAGGAGGTTCAGGGAGTAGCCCAGGGCATTGATCCCGATGAACGTGGCGAGCAGGGACAGCGGGATGGAGATCGCGGTGACCAGCGTCGAGCGCAGCGACGCCAGGAAGACCAGGATGACGAGCACGGCGAACGCGAGCCCCAGGAGGCCCTCGACCGTGAGGTCCTCGATCGACTGCTCGATGTAGGGGGCCTGGTCGAAGACCGCGGTGATCTCGGCGCCGTTGCCGAGGTCCTCCTCGAGCTCGGGGATCATCTCCTCCACCGCCCGGGAGATGCCCACCGTGTCCCCGTCCGGGGTCTTGGTCACGGACAGGGCGAGCGTCGGCTCCCCGTTGGTGCGGGTGATCGAGGTCTGCTCCTGCTCGGCGAGCTCCACGGTGGCCACCTCGCCGACGGTGCTGGGCCGGGCGCCGTCGGGCGCGTCCTCCGGGAGGGGCAACGGGACGCCCTCCACGGCCTCGAGGGAGTCGAGGGGGGAGCCGGCCTGGACGGGCAGGGTCGTGGCGCCGTCGTCCACGCTGCCCACGGGCACCAGGCCACCGCTCTCCTCCAGCGCGGTGCGGATGTCGGCGGGCGTGGCGCCGGCCCGGGCGAGGTCGGCCCGGTCCGGCAGGATCGAGACCACCTGCTCGGGGGCGCCGCTGACCTCGGCGGAGCGCACGCCCTCGATCCGCTGCAGGTCCGGGACCGTCAGCCGCTCCAGGTCCGCCGCGAGCGGGCTGAGGTCCTCGTCGGAGGACACGGCCAGGAACACGATGGGGAAGTCCGCCACGGAGCCGGCGAACGCGGTGGGTTCGACGTCGTCGGGCAGCTGCGTGCGCACGTTGGAGATCGCCCGCTCCACCTGGTTGCGCGCCCGGTCCAGGTCGGTGCCGTACTCGAAGCCGAGCTGGATGTTGGACAGCCCGCTGCGCGAGGTGGACGTCGAGCTCTCGAGGCCCTCCACGATGTTGAGCGCGCGCTCCAGCGGCCGGCCCACCTGCTCGTCGACGACCTCCGCGGACGCGCCGGGCATCGCCGAGACCACGCTGATGGCGGGGATCTCCAGGGACGGGATCAGCTCCTGCTGCATGGAGCGCATGCTGAGCACCCCGAAGAGGGCGACGAACAGCGTGATGAGCACGATCAGGGCTCGGTTGGCCATCGACGCGCGGGCGAGGAGAAACACTCGTGCTCCTTGAGGAGGGAAGGTCGAGGGCGTCCCGGCAGGGCCGGGAGGCACGCCCCTCAGCGTACCGCCGCCTACCGACAGGTCACCGGGGCTGCGGCCGGGACGGACCGGACGGCGACGAGGCCCCCGGACCGGCCGGTCCGGGGGCCTCGTCCCGCGGTCACCGCGCCGGCCGGTGCCGTGCGGTGGGTCGCGGTGTCAGCTGCTGCGATGCCGGTCGCCGCGGTGTTGTCCGCCGCCGTGCCGGTCGGCGCGGCGTCAGTTGATGCCGAGCACCTGGGCGGTGCGGCCCATGACCTCGTCCGCGAGCTGCGGGTTGTCGTTGAGCTTCACGCCGTAGGAGGGGATGATCTCCTTGATCCGCGGCTCCCACCCGGACATCCGCGCCGGGAAGGACTTCGCCAGGAGGTTGAGCATGATGGGCACCGCGGTGGACGCTCCGGGGGAGGCCCCCAGCAGCCCCGCGATGGAGCCGTCCGCGGCGGTGATGAGCTCGGTGCCGAACTGCAGCACGCCGCCCTTCTCCTTGTCCCGCTTCATGACCTGCACGCGCTGCCCGGCCTCGACCAGCTCCCACTGCGAGCCGTCGGCCGTGGGATAGAACTGCTGCAGCGCCTCGACCCGCTGGCCCTTGGACTTGGCCAGCTCGCTCAGCAGGTACTTCACCAGGTCCAGGTTGGCCAGGCCCGCGCGGGTCATCGGGTAGATGTTGTGCGGGCGCACGGACAGGGGCAGGTCCAGGTAGGAGCCCTGCTTCAGGAAGTTGGGCTTGAACCCGCCGAAGGGGCCGAACAGCAGCGCGCGCCGTCCGTGCTCGTAACGGGTGTCCAGATGCGGGACGGACATGGGCGGGGCGCCCACGGAGGCCTGGCCGTAGACCTTGGCGTTGTGCTGGGCGGCCACGCCCTCGTCGGAGTTGCGCAACCAGAGGCCGGAGACCGGGAACCCGCCGTAGCCGCGGGCCTCGCGGATGCCGGACTTCTGCAGCAGCGGCAGGGCGCCGCCGCCGGCTCCCACGAACACGAACTTCGCGCGCACCAGTCGGTGGCCCTCGGAGTTGAGGCGGTTCTTGACCTTCGCCACCCAGGTGCCGTCGCCCTGGCGGTCGAGGTCCAGGACCTGCTGGCCGTAGCGCACCTCGCCGCCGCGGGCCCGCAGGTGGGCGACCTGCTGCCGGGTCAGCTCCCCGAAGTCGACGTCGGTGCCCTCGGGGGACCAGGACGCCGCCACGCGCCCGGCACCGCGGCCGTGCATGGTCAGCGGCGCCCACTCGGCGATCTTCTCGCGGTCCTCGGTGTACTCCATGCGCTCGAAGAGCTTGTTCGGCCGGAGGGCCTCCCAGCGGCGGCGCAGGTAGTCGCTGTGGGCGTCCCCGAACACCAGTGACATGTGCGGCACCGGGTTGATGAAGGAGCTGGGCTCCCGCAGCTTGCCCTCGGACACCAGGGAGGCCCAGAACTGGCGGGAGAGCTGGAACTGCTCGTTGATGCCCAGGGACTTCACCGGGTTCACGGACCCGTCGGCGGCCTGGGGAGCGTAGTTGAGCTCGCAGAGGGCGGAGTGGCCGGTGCCGGCGTTGTTCCAGACGTTGGAGCTCTCCGCGCCCACCTGGTCGAGGCGCTCCAGCATCGTGATGTCCCACTGCGGCTCGAGCTCCTTGAGGAACACGCCGAGGGTGGCGCTCATGATGCCGCCGCCGATCAGGAGGACGTCGGTCGATTCCGTTGCCTGAGGTCTTGTCACAGTCGATGCTCCCGTTGAACGCCCGGCGCTGCGCCGGTGAGTGGTCGGGATCAGACTATCGCCACGCCCCGGCGAACCCCGAATGGAGCCGGGGCGCGTCCGGGCCGGTCCTCACTCGGCGGTGCCGAGGTCCACCCGGTTGAAGATCTCGTTGCCCGTGGAGCTCAGGGGGAAGGAGGTCACGGAGTCGCCGACGGCGACCGCCGAGATCGGGTGGGCCAGGGGGACCGCCGGGAGCAGGCGGGAGACGCGGTTGTTGATCGACGCGTAGGCGCTCGACCGGTCCTCGCCGTCGGGCAGCGCCGCCGCGCGGTCGACCGCGGCGAACAGCGACGCGGAGTCCACGCCGAACTCCCCGCGGGGGGAGCCGAACAGGGCGGCCGTGAAGTAGTCCGGGTCGCGGTACCCGCCGTTGAGTCCGAGCAGGTGCAGGGCGTGGTCGCCCTCCGGGTCCTGGACCCGCTCCACGTAGCCGTCCGACCAGTCCACCGGGACGGGCTCGATCACGAACCCCGCCCGCACGAGCTGGGCCGCGATGTCGGCGTAGATCTTCTCGGGCTCCTGCATGTAGGTGCGGGAGGTGCTGCGCGGGTAGTGGAACCGCAGCGGCTCGCCGGCGTAGGACGAGCCCGCGAGCAGCTCCCGGGCCCGCTGGGGGTTGTACGACGGGACCTGCAGGTCGGTCCCGTCCATCGCGAAGCGTGCGGGGAGGAACTGGTTGGCCACCCGGGTGCCGTCCGGGTAGTGCTCGCGCACGATCGCGCCGCGGTCCACGGCGGCGGCGATCGCCGCGCGCACGTCGGGATCGTCCAGTGGCGCCACGTCCTGGTTGATGCCGAGGTAGGACACGGAGTACGGGTCGCGCTGGAGGACCTGCACGCCCTCGCGGGCGAGCGGGGCGAAGGAGTCCAGGCCCACCTGGTCGTAGCCGTCCACCTGGCCGAGGCGCAGTGCCACGTAGCGCAGCTCGGGCTCGGCGATCGTGCGGAACTCGAGCCGGCCGATGTCCCCGAGCTCGCCCCAGTAGTCCGGGTTCGCGCTCAGCACCACGTTCGTCCCGTCCCCCGACTCGTAGCGGAAGGGGCCGGTGCCCACGGGGTGGGTCTCGTGCGTGCCGGCCGCCAGGGCCGCGGGGGACGCGATCCCGAACGCGGGGTGCGTCAGCGCCCGGAGCAGAGGGGTGTGCGGCGCGGTCAGCGAGAGCACCACCGAGGAGTCCGACGCCGCGGCGCACCCCGCGTAGAGGGGCTCGGTGCCGGGGACGCCGGTGCGCAGGACAGTGGCGAACGGGGTCCGCGCCCCGTCGGCGGCGAGGGCCTCCCAGCGCTCGAAGTTCGCGCACACCGCCGCCGCGTCCAGGTCGGTGCCGTCGTGGAAGCGCACGTCCCGGCGCAACTCGAAGCTGTAGCTCAGCCCGTCCTCGGAGCGCGCCCACGACCTCGCCAGGCCCGGCACCGCCTCCCCCGTGGAGGGGTCGGCGGAGACCAGGCCCTCGAGCATCTGGGCGCCGATCCGGGAGGTCTCCAGGATGTTGACCGTGGCCGGGTCCAGGGTGGGGGCGGCAGCGGCGTTGGCGAACACGAACTCCGTGCTCGGCACGGACCGCGAGGCGGCCGGGGCGCCGGGCTCCTCGCCCGCGGGGGCGCAGCCGGCGAGGATCCCTGCGACGAGCGCGAGCGCGGCCGCGGTGCGGGGGGTTCGCCTGGGCGCCATGGGTCCTTCGCTGCCTCGCCGGATCGGTCGTCGGTGTCGTCGTGCGCCGGCTCCGGACCGTGCCCGGGGACCGTCGGGTGCGCGAGGCGGGACTCGAACCCGCACGCCGGTCAGGGCACAGGAACCTAAATCCTGCGTGTCTGCCAGTTCCACCACTCGCGCCGAAAGGGGCCCGCCCGGGCCCCTCCGCCCATCCTAGCCTCAGCCCTCCAGGCCGAGGTCGCGGCGCAGCTTCGCCACGTGTCCCGTGGCGCGCACGTTGTACTGCGCGAGCTCCACGTCGCCCTCGGGGCCGACCACCACGGTGGAGCGCACCAGGCCCTCGTAGGTCTTCCCGTAGTTCTTCTTCTCGCCCCAGGCCCCGTACGCCTCGGCGACCCGGTGGTCGGCGTCGGAGAGCAGCGGGAAGGTGAGGGACTGCTCCTCGGCGAACCGCGCCAGGGCCTCCGGGCGGTCCGGGGAGATGCCGAGCACGGCGAACCCGTCCGCGGCGAAGCGCGCCAGGCTGTCCCGGAAGTCGCACGCCTGCGTGGTGCAGCCGGGGGTGGAGGCCTTCGGGTAGAAGTAGACGACCACCCGCTGCCCGCGGTGGTCGGCGAGCGAGACGGTCCTGCCGTGGGCGTCGGGCAGGGCGAAGTCGGGTGCCTTCCGGCCGGGTTCGAGACGTGCTGCCATGGGGATGCTCCTCCGTCGTGTCGGTGGTGTTTCCGGTCGTGGTGCCGGTGCCGCGGGACGGCCTCGGAGCACGAACACTACCGTCGCTCGCCCCGGGCGGGACTCCGGCCGGCGCGGGGGCGCCCCGGTCCGGCGATCGTTCACGCGCGGAGAAATGCTCATAAGTTTGCTTAGCATGGTGCTGTATTCCGTGTTCCGGGTCGGTAGACTGCTTTGCATGCCTTTCACCACTCAATGGCCGACCAACCGATTGCTCTCGACCGCGGCCCGGCTCGTGGAGCACGCGTGGAACGAGCGCCTGGCCACGCTCGGAGTGACCCACGCGGGCGTCATGGCGCTGGACGTGCTGAAGACGGCGGGGAGCATGACCCAGGCCCAGCTGGCGCACCGCGTCCGGGTGCAGGCGCAGACCATGGGCAAGACGCTGCACCGGCTCGAGCTGCACGGCCACGTCACCCGGTCCAAGAACGTCCACGACCGCCGCAGCCATCTCGTGTCGATCACCCCGGAGGGCCAGCGCATCCTCGAGGCCGCCACCCAGCTCGAGGACGAGCTGGTGGACGACGGGCTGCTCACGGACGAGAACCTGCGCCGCACCCTGGCCGACATCATCACCACGCTCGGCGGCGCCCGCTGGAAGCTGCGGGTCCAGCCGGACGGGACGGTCACCGACGCCGGGTCCGCCGACGCGACCACGCCCGAGGAGTCCCGCGAGATCGCCGAGGCCGGCACCCAGGGGGACACCCCCTGATCCGGCCGCGGCCGGCGGTGGCTGCACCGCCGGGCGGGATGGTCGGGCGAGAGGACCGGTGGGGGCCGAGGGCAACGGCGCGAGCGCGCCGGAGGTCACGAGGTGGTGGGCCCCGCCGGGAGCACCCGGGGTACGACGACGACCCCGGGTTTTTTCGTGCCCGCCGTGCGCGGCCCGGAGCCGGTGGCCGGGAGGACCGGACGCCGGCCCCGGTGATGTTCCGGGCACGACGAAGAACCCCACCGCGGTGCTCCGCGGTGGGGTTCTGCTGTGGTGCGCCCCCTCGGACTCGAACCGAGAACCCATTGATTAAGAGTCAATTGCTCTGCCAATTGAGCTAGAGGCGCGGGTGGTGCGGCAAGAACAGTAGCACGCGCCCGGCCCGGGGGCCGAATCGCGCCGGCCGGCCGGCGCCGGTTCCGTCTCGCAACGAGAAAGTACTCTACCAGCTCGTCCCGCCTTGTCCATTCCGCGCCGCCGCCCGGGCCGCGGCGGCGTCTAGCATGACGGTCATGCCCTCCGCACCGGTCCCCGCGCCCGCCGTCCCGTCCGTTCCGCTCTCCGAGCTCCGCGTCGTCTCCCTGCCGGAGCAGGAGCTCGTGGACCACCTGAGCGCCCGCGTCCCGGGCTTCCGCTACGTCCTGTGGGACATGGCCGGCGACCCGGTCGGAGCCCGTGCCGACGAGATCGACGTGGCGGTGGCCCCGTACTTCACCGGCGGCTGGACCGGGGCCCTGCCCGCCGCGACGCGCCTGCGGCTCGTGCAGCTGCAGAGCACCGGGTTCGACGGCGTGCCGGAGGCCATCGGGCCCGACCTCGCCCTCTCGACGGCGGGCTGGGTGCACGCGGCCGGGACCGCCGAGCTGGCCCTGGGCCTGATGATCACAGCCCAGCGGGAGCTCGACCGCGCCGTGCTGCAGCAGCGCGACGGGATCTGGCGCCGCTTCGGGACCCGCAGCCTGGCCGACAGCCGTGTCCTGGTGCTGGGCGTGGGGGAGATCGGCTCCGCCGTGGTCGACCGGCTGCTCCCCTTCGAGGTCGAGGTCACGCGGGTGGCCTCCCGCGCCCGCACCGACGAGCGCGGTGCCCTGCACGGCGCCGACGAGCTGCCGGCCCTGCTGCCCGACGCCGACGTGCTCGTGGTGGCCCTGCCCGCGAGCGCCGCGACCGACGGCCTCGTCGACGCCCGCGTGCTGGCCCTGCTGCCCGACGACGCCCTGGTGGTCAACGTGGGCCGCGGCCGGGTGGTCGACACCGCCGCGCTGACCGAGGAGGTCGTGTCCGGACGGCTCCGCTGTGCGCTCGACGTCGTCGAGCCCGAGCCCTTCCCCGGGGACCACCCGCTGTTCCGTGCCCCCGGCGCGATCCTCACCCCGCACACGGGCGGTTCCTGCACGTCCTACAAGCCGCGCGTGCGGCGGCTGCTGCGCACCCAGTTCGAGCGCATCGCCGCGGGGGAGCGGCCGCTGTTCCTGCAGCAGGAGGGCCGGCTCGACGTCCCGGCGGCCGAGGAGCACTAGCACCGGACGTGCCGTGTCTCACATCGTGGGACACGGCGTCCGAAGATTGACACGCCCCGGTGGGCGGCAGAGCATGGAAGCATGCAACTCAGCCACGGTGTCGTCCAGCTCACGGTACGCGTTCTCGTCGGACGCGGGGCCTGAGCCGACGACCGGTCGAGCGCAAGGGCCCTGTCGCACCTCCCGGTGCAGCGAGGGCCTTTTTTCTTGCCCGGCGCCCCCGGGGAGCGGCGTCCGAGCCGGAACAGCACCACCAGCCCAGAAGGCCAGACCAGAAGGACAGTGACATGAGCAAGGGACAGCCGATCAGCCCAGCGCTGATGGCCACCAAGCGCGCGGAAACCGCCGCCGACCACCGGCCCCCCGGGGCCCCGGAGAAGTCCGTCCCGGCCGTCCCGTCCGTCATGGGCCCGAGCAACACGGTGGCCCCCACGGCGATGACCGGCTCCCAGGCCGTCATCCGGGCGCTCGAGGAGCTCGGGGTCACCGACGTCTTCGGCCTCCCCGGCGGCGCGATCCTGCCGACCTACGACCCGCTCATGGACACGGACAAGATCAACCACATCCTGGTCCGCCACGAGCAGGGCGCCGGGCATGCCGCCGAGGGCTACGCCCTCGCGTCGGGCCGCGTGGGCGTCTGCATCGCGACCTCCGGCCCCGGCGCCACGAACCTCGTCACGGCCCTCGCGGACGCGCACATGGACTCCATCCCGATGGTCGCGATCACCGGGCAGGTCTCGTCCAAGGTGATCGGCTCCGACGCCTTCCAGGAGGCGGACATCGTCGGGATGACGATGCCCGTCACCAAGCACTCCTACCTGGTGACGCACGCCCAGGACATCCCGCGCGTGCTCGCCGAGGCGTTCCACCTGGCCTCGACCGGCCGCCCCGGCCCGGTGCTCGTGGACATCGCCAAGGACGCCCAGCAGGACACCATGACGTTCAGCTGGCCGCCCCGGATGGACCTGCCCGGCTACCGGCCCGTGACCCGCGGGCACGCCAAGCAGATCCGGGAGGCCGCCAAGCTCATCGCGGCGGCCCAGCGGCCCGTGCTCTACGTGGGCGGCGGGACCATGCGCGCGGACGCGGCCGCCGAGCTCATGGAGCTCGCCGAGCTGACCGGCGCGCCCGTGGTGACCACGCTGACCGCACGGGGCGTGTTCCCCGACTCCCACGAGCAGAACCTCGGGATGCCCGGGATGCACGGCACGGTCCCGGCCGTGTACTCGATGCAGCAGGCGGACCTGCTCGTGACCCTCGGCGCGCGCTTCGACGACCGCGTCACCGGCCACCTGGAGACCTTCGCCCCCACGGCCAAGATCATCCACGCCGACATCGACCCCGCCGAGATCTCCAAGAACCGCACCGCCGACGTCCCGATCGTGGGCGACGTCAAGGAGATCCTGCCGGACCTCGTGGCCGCCGTGCGCCAGGAGTTCCAGCGCGGCGGCAGCCCCGACCTCTCCTCGTGGTGGACCGCGCTGAGCAGCCTGCAGGCCACCTACCCGCTGGGCTACCCCAAGCCGGCCGACGGCCTGGGGTCGCCGCAGCACGTCATCGAGCGGATCTCCGCGCTCACCGGCCCCGAGGCCGTCTACGTCTCCGGCGTGGGCCAGCACCAGATGTGGAGCTCCCACTTCGTGCAGTACGAGCGGCCCCGGCAGTGGCTGAACTCGGCCGGGCTGGGGACCATGGGCTTCGCCGTCCCCGCGGCGATGGGGGCCAAGGTCTCCCAGCCCGACCGGGTGGTGTGGGCGATCGACGGCGACGGCTGCTTCCAGATGACCAACCAGGAGCTCGCCACCTGCACGATCAACAAGATCCCGATCAAGGTGGCGGTGATCAACAACTCCTCGCTGGGCATGGTGCGCCAGTGGCAGACGCTGTTCTACGACGGCCGGTACTCCAACACCGACCTGAACACGGGCCACGACAGCATCATGGTGCCGGACTTCGTCAAGCTCGCCGACGCCTACGGGTGCGCCGCCCTGCGCTGCACCCGGGACGAGGACGTGGACGAGGTCATCCGGCAGGCGCTGGAGATCAACGACCGCCCCGTGGTGATCGACTTCGTGGTCTCCGCCGACGCGATGGTGTGGCCGATGGTGCCCTCCGGCGTGTCCAACGACCAGATCCAGATCGCCCGCAACATGACCCCCGACTGGGACGAGGAGGACTGACCCATGAGCCGACACACCCTCTCCGTGCTCGTCGAGGACAAGCCGGGCGTGCTGACCCGGGTGGCCGGACTGTTCGCGCGCCGGGCCTTCAACATCGACTCGCTCGCCGTGGGCCCCACGGAGCTCGACGGCGTCTCCCGCATCACCGTGGTGGTGGACGCCGAGGGCGAGCTGCTCGAACAGGTCACCAAGCAGCTGAACAAGCTCATCAACGTCATCAAGATCGTCGAGCTCACCACCGAGTCGTCGGTGCAACGCGACCACATCATGGTCAAGGTCCGCGCCGACGCCGCGACCCGTCTGCAGGTCACCCAAGCCGCAGACCTGTTCCGGGCCACCGTTGTCGACGTCTCCACCGAGTCGCTCGTCATCGAGGCCACCGGCGCCCCGGAGAAGCTCCGGGCGCTGCTGGACATCCTGGAGCCCTTCGGCGTCCGGGAGATCGTCCGGGCCGGTACGCTGGCCCTCGGACGTGGTCCCAAGTCGATGAGCGACCGCGCCCTGCGCCACTGACGCCCCCGGGCGGCGGTGGCCGCGGGCGCCGGCCCACAGACACCCCAACCACCTCGCGGCGGCGCACCCGCCGCGCCCACCCATGCTTCAAGGAGACAACCCCATGGCAGAGATCTTCTACGACGACGACGCCGACCTCTCGATCATCCAGGACCGCTCCGTGGCCGTCATCGGCTACGGCTCCCAGGGCCACGCCCACGCGCTGAACCTGCGCGACTCGGGCGTGGACGTGCGCATCGGCCTCGCCGAGGGCTCGCGCTCCCGGGCCAAGGCCGAGGCCGAGGGCCTGCGCGTGCTCACCGTCGCGGACGCCGTCAAGGAAGCCGACGTCATCATGATCCTGACGCCGGACCAGGTCCAGCGCCACGTCTACGCCGAGTCCATCGCCCCGAACCTGGAGCAGGGCGACGCGATCTTCTTCGCCCACGGGTTCAACATCCGCTACGGCTACATCGAGGCCCCCGAGGGCGTCGACGTCGTCATGGTCGCCCCGAAGGGCCCCGGCCACACCGTGCGCCGCGAGTTCGAGGCCGGCCGCGCCGTGCCCGCCCTCGTGGCCGTGGAGAAGGACGCCTCCGGCAGGGCCCTCGAGCTGGGCCTGTCCTACGCCAAGGGCATCGGCGGCACCCGCGCCGGCGTGATCAGGACGACCTTCACCGAGGAGACCGAGTCCGACCTCTTCGGCGAGCAGGCGGTCCTGTGCGGCGGCATGTCCCACCTGGTCCAGTACGGCTTCGAGACCCTGACCGAGGCCGGCTACCAGCCGGAGATCGCCTACTTCGAGGTGCTGCACGAGCTCAAGCTCATCGTGGACCTCATGGTGGAGGGCGGCATCGCCAAGCAGCGCTGGTCGATCTCCGACACCGCCGAGTACGGCGACTACGTCTCCGGGCCCCGGGTGATCAACCCGGCGGTCAAGGAGAACATGAAGGCCGTGCTGGCCGACATCCAGGACGGCACCTTCGCCAAGCGCTTCATCGAGGACCAGGACAACGGGGGCGCGGAGTTCAAGAAGCTGCGCGAGAAGGAGGAGTCCCACCCGATCGAGGTCACCGGCCGGGAGCTGCGCAAGCTCTTCGCGTGGACCTCGCCGGACGCCGACTACGTCGAGGGCACCGCGGCCCCTCGCCGCGTCCGGAGTCCTGCCCGGAGTCGTGCCGGGAGTCGTGCCCGGAGAGCGCAGCCGGTCGCCGCGGTCCCGGGGCGGCCCGCAGGCCGGACGTCGGAGCCCGCGTGCCGCACGCCGGCTCCGCCCCCCACGCACCCGGGCGCGCACGATCCCCGCGGTCGGTAGAGTGGAGGCCGTGACTTCCTCCCACCGCACCCCGTACTACATCACCACGGCCATCGCCTACCCCAACGGCACCCCGCACATCGGGCACGCCTACGAGGTCATCGCGACGGACGTCATGGCCCGGTTCAAGCGGCTGGACGGCTACGACGTCCGCTTCCTGACCGGCACCGACGAGCACGGCCAGAAGATGCAGCAGACCGCGGAGAAGGAGGGCCTCACGGCCCGGGAGCTCGCGGACCGCAACTCGGCGCGCTTCCGCGAGATGGACGACGCCCTGAACATCTCCTACGACCGCTTCATCCGCACCACGGACGCCGACCACTACGCGGCGTCGGCGGCCATCTGGCGGCGGATGGAGGAGGCCGGGGACATCTACCTCGGCAAGTACGCCGGCTGGTACTCCGTGCGCGACGAGGCGTTCTACGGCGAGGACGAGACCGAGCTCCGGGAGGACGGCGTGCGGTGCTCGACGGGCACCGGCACGGAGGTCACCTGGACCGAGGAGGAGTCCTACTTCTTCCGCCTCTCCGCCTACCAGGACCGGCTGCTCGCCCTCTACGAGCAGGAGGGCTTCGTCCACCCCGAGACCCGGCGCAACGAGATCGCCTCGTTCGTGCGCTCGGGCCTGGAGGACCTCTCGATCTCCCGCACCACCTTCGACTGGGGCGTGCCCGTGCCCGGCAACCCGGACCACGTGATGTACGTGTGGGTGGACGCCCTGACCAACTACCTCACCGGCGTGGGCTTCCCGGAGACCGACGCCGAGACCTTCCGGCGGTACTGGCCGGCCGACGCGCACGTGATCGGCAAGGACATCGCGCGCTTCCACGCCGTGTACTGGCCGGCGTTCCTGATGTCCGCCGGGCTGCCCCTGCCCAAGCGCGTCTTCGCCCACGGCTTCCTGTTCAACCAGGGCGAGAAGATGTCCAAGTCCGTGGGCAACGTCATCGACCCGCACGCCCTCGTGGCCGAGTACGGTCTCGACCCGCTGCGCTTCTTCCTGCTGCGGGAGGTGCCGTTCGGCCAGGACGGCAGCTACTCGCACGACGGGATCAAGAACCGCATCAACTCGGACCTCGCCAACGACCTCGGCAACCTCGCGCAGCGCTCGCTGTCGATGGTCGCGAAGAACTGCGCGGGCCGGGTGCCGGTGCCGGGGGAGCTGACCCCCGAGGACCGCGCCATGCTCGCCGCCGCCGCGGAGCTCTACGAGCCGGTGCGCGCCGAGTTCGACGAGCAGCAGTTCCACCGGGCGCTCGAGCGGATCTGGCGGGTGGTCGCCGAGGCCAACCGGTACTTCACCGCCATGGAGCCCTGGAAGCTGCGCAGGACCGACCCCGAGCGGATGGCGACCGTGCTCTGGGTGACGCTCGAGGTGGTGCGCGTGGTCGGGATCCTCGTCCAGCCGGTGGTGCCGGACGCCGCCGCCCGGCTGCTCGACGTGCTCGGCCAGGACCAGGGCTCGGCCCGGCTGTTCGCCGCCCTGGGCACGCCGCTGGTGGCCGGGACGGAGTTGCCGCCGCCCGCGCCGGTGTTCCCGCGCTACGAGGAGCCCGCGGCGCTCCAGGCCTGAACGCCGACCCGGTGTCCAACATCCGAGACGTCCGTCCACACCGTGGTCGGAGGGGCGGCCGTGCTCCTATCCTGGGGCCATGAGCCAGCCGACATCCGCAGCCGCCCCCTCCCACCTGAAGATCGCCCTCGTCCCCGGTGACGGCATCGGCCCCGAGGTCGTGGCCGAGGCGGAGAAGGTCCTCGACGCGGTGACCGGCGCGGCCGGGGTCACGGTGGAGAAGACGGAGTTCGGCCTCGGTGCGCAGCACTGGCTGGACACAGGCGAGACCCTCACCGATCGGACGCTGGACGAGCTGCGGGCCCACGACGCCATCCTGTTCGGCGCCGTGGGCGCCGCCCCGGGCGACCGGCGGGTCCCCTCCGGGATCATCGAGCGGGACGTGCTGCTGAAGATGCGCTTCAGCCTCGACCACTTCGTCAACCTCCGCCCGTCCAGGCTCTTCCCCGGCACCACCAGCCCGCTCTCCGACCCCGGGGACATCGACTTCGTGGTGGTGCGGGAGGGCACCGAGGGACCCTACGCCGGCAACGGCGGCGTCCTGCGCGGCGGCACCGACGCCGAGATCGCCACGGAGGTCTCGCTCAACACCGCCCACGGCGTGCGCCGCCTCGTGCGCTACGCCTTCCAGCTCGCCGCCGTGCGGGAGCGCCGGAAGCTCACCCTGGTCCACAAGCACAACGTGCTGGTCAACGCGGGCCGCCTCTACGCGCGTCTGGTCGAGGAGGTCGGCGCCGAGTTCCCCGGCGTCACCGTCGACTACCTGCACGTGGACGCCGCCACGATCTTCCTCACGACCGACCCGGCGCGCTTCGACGTCATCGTCACCGACAACCTCTTCGGGGACATCCTCACCGACCTCGCCGGGGCGGTGACGGGCGGCATCGGCCTGTCCCCGGCCGGCAACATCAACGCGGACCGCACCGCGCCGTCGATGTTCGAGCCCGTCCACGGCTCCGCACCGGACATCGCCGGGCAGCAGCGGGCGAACCCGGTGGCGGCGATCCTCGCCACCGCCATGATGCTGGAGCACCTCGGCCTCGCCGGGCCGGCCGCCCGGATCGAGGCCGCCGTGCAGCAGGACCTCGCCGCGCACGGCAACGAGTCCCGCACCACCGCCCAGGTGGGCGACGGCGTGCTCGCCGCCCTGGCCTGAGCGGGTCCGGCCGTGCTCCGGGGATAGGCTGGGGCACGGAACCAACAGCTGAGCCCCGCGTGCCGGTCGCCACGGGGTCGACCTCGCAGGGAGACGCAGTGACCACACAGCCCACCACCTTCGCCCACCACCTCAGCCAGGACCCGGTCCCGGAGGAGGTCCGGGCGGCCATCCTGGCCGATCCGGGCTTCGGCACGAACTTCACGGACCACATGGTGAAGATCGACTGGTTCGGGGACGTCGAGAAGGGGACGGGTCGCTGGAGCGACCCCCGGATCGAGCCGTACGGGCCGCTGGTCCTGGACCCCGCCGCGGCCGTGCTGCACTACGGCCAGGAGATCTTCGAGGGGCTCAAGGCCTACCGGCACGCGGACGGCTCCGTGTGGACGTTCCGGGCCGAGGCCAACGCCGCCCGGCTCAACCGATCGGCCCGCCGGCTGGCGCTGCCGGAGCTGCCCGAGCAGATGTTCCTGGACTCGCTGCGTGAGCTCGTGTCGGTGGACGAGCAGTGGGTCCCGGACGGGGACGGCGAGTCCCTGTACCTGCGCCCGTTCATGATCGCCACGGAGGCCTTCCTGGGCGTGCGCCCGTCCCGGCAGGTGCTGTACTCGGTGATCGCCTCGCCCGCCGGCAACTACTTCGGCGGCCCGGTGAAGCCCGTGGACATCTGGCTCTCCCGCGACTACGCCCGGGCCGGTCGCGGCGGCACGGGCGCGGCCAAGTGCGGCGGCAACTACGCCGCCTCCCTGATCGCCCAGATGGAGGGCGACGCCCACGGGTGCCAGCAGGTGATGTTCCTGGACCGTGACCGCGGCGACGCCGTCGAGGAGCTGGGCGGCATGAACGTGTTCTTCGTGTACCAGGACGGCCGCCTGGTGACCCCCGAGCTCACCGGCACGATCCTCGAGGGCGTCACCCGCCGCTCGATCATCCAGCTCGCCGAGGACCGTGGCATGAAGGTCGAGGAGCGCCGCTTCACCCTCGACGAGTGGCGCGAGGGCTGGCAGGCCGGGACCATCACCGAGGCCTTCGCGTGCGGGACCGCCGCCGTCATCACGCCCATCGGCCGGCTCGTCTCCGCCGAGGAGACCATCGGCGACGAAGGGGCCCGGCCCGGCGAGGTCACCATGGACATCCGCAAGCAGCTCCTGGAGATCCAGACGGGCCGCGCGCAGGACCCGCACGGCTGGCTGACCCGCCTGGTCTGAGCGCCGGCGGCCCCCGGTGGCGCCACCGGGGGCCGCGCGGACCCCCGCAGGCCGTGGGATAGCCTGGTCCCATGCGAATTGCCAGGTTCACGGTCGACAACGAGATCCACTTCGGCGCGGTGCAGGGCGCCGCCGGCGAGGAGACGGTCACCGTCCTCGCGGGCGACCCCTTCTACACCGGGATCACCCCCACCCAGCAGCGCCACGACATCGCCGACGTCCGCCTCCTGGCCCCCGTCATCCCGCGCTCCAAGATCGTCTGCGTCGGCCGCAACTACGCCGACCACGCCGCGGAGCTGGGCAACGAACTGCCCACCTCCCCGCTGCTGTTCTTCAAGCCCAACACGTCCGTCGCCGGACCCGGCGACCCCGTCACGCTGCCCTCGTGGACCGAGCAGGTCTCCTACGAGGGCGAGCTCGCCGTCGTCATCGGGCGGATGTGCAAGGACGTCCCCGTGGAGCGCGTGCCCGAGGTGGTCTTCGGCTACACCGCCGCCAACGACCTCACCGGCCGCGACGTGCAGAAGACCGACGGCCAGTGGGCGCGCGCCAAGGGCTTCGACGGGGCCTGCCCGCTCGGGCCGTGGATCGAGACGGACCTCGACACCTCCGCCCTCGCGGTGCGCAGCCGCGTCAACGGCGAGACCAAGCAGGACGGCAACACCCGGGACATGGTCTTCGACGTCCCGTTCCTCGTCTCCTATGTCTCCCAGGCGTTCACGCTCCTGCCGGGCGACGTCGTCCTCACGGGCACGCCCGCCGGCGTCGGGATCGTGGACGAGGGCGACCGGATCGAGGTGGAGGTCGAGGGCATCGGCGTCCTGCCGACCGTCCTGCGCCGCTGACCCGCGCCGCCGACCGCCACCGCCGAGCGGCGCCGCCGACCCTGGCCGCCGATCCGCGCGAGCCCCGGAGCACCACCGCATGACCCCGCCCAGCCCCCGACCGATCCACGAAAGAGCCATGACCGACACGTCCGCCACCCCGGCCACCGCCTCGACCACCTCCTCGCCCGTGCGCGTGCGCTTCTGCCCGTCCCCGACGGGCACCCCGCACGTGGGGCTGATCCGCACCGCGCTGTTCAACTGGGCCCACGCCCGGCACACCGGCGGCACCATGGTCTTCCGCGTCGAGGACACCGACACCCAGCGCGACTCGGAGGAGAGCTACCAGCAGCTGCTCGAGGCGCTGGCCTGGCTGGGGATCGACTGGGACGAGGGCGTGGAGACCGGTGGGCCGCACGCCCCCTACCGGCAGTCCCAGCGCCTGGACATCTACCGCGACGTCGCCGCGAAGCTCCTCGAGCACGGGGCGGTCTACGAGGCCTACTCGACCCCGGAGGAGGTCGAGGCCCGTCACCGCGCCGCCGGCCGCGACCCCAAGCTCGGCTACGACAACTACGACCGGGACCTCACCGAGGGGCAGGTCGCGGCCTACCGGGCCGAGGGGCGGGAACCGGTGCTGCGGCTGCGGATGCCGGACGAGGACATCGTGGTCCACGACATGATCCGCGGCGAGATCGTCTTCCGGGCCGGCTCCATCCCCGACTACGTGGTGGTGCGCGCCAACGGCCAGCCGCTGTACACCCTCACCAATCCCGTGGACGACGCCCTCATGGGGATCACCCACGTGCTGCGCGGGGAGGACCTGCTCTCCTCGACGCCGCGCCAGATCGCGCTCTTCCGCGTCCTCGTCGAGATCGGCCTCGCGACGTCCGTGCCCGAGTACGGCCACCTGCCCTACGTCATGGGCGAGGGCAACAAGAAGCTGTCCAAGCGCGACCCGGAGTCCAGCCTCTTCCACCTCAAGGACAGTGGGTTCGTCCCCGAGGGACTGCTCAACTACCTGGCCCTGCTGGGCTGGTCCCTGTCCGCGGACGAGGACGTCTTCACGGTGGAGCAGCTCGTGGAGCACTTCGACGTCCACGACGTCCTGGCGAACCCCGCGCGGTTCGACCTCAAGAAGGCCACCGCGATCAACGGCACCCACGTCCGCAGGCTCGCCCCCGAGGACTTCCGCGACCGGCTCGTCCCCTACCTGCAAGCCGGCGGCGTGCTGGGGGAGACCCTGGACGAGCGCCAGCAGGAGATCCTCGACCGGGCCGCCCCGCTGGTCCAGGAGCGGATGAACCTGCTCGGCGAGGCTCCCGAGCTGCTGTCCTTCCTCTTCGCCGCCGACGACGAGATCGAGGTCGCCGACGACGCCCGCAAGCAGCTCAAGGACTCCGCCGGCGACGTCCTGCAGGCCGCGCTCGCCGCCCTCGAGCCGCTCGAGGACTGGAGCGCCGGCGCCCTCGAGACCGCGCTGCGTGAGGCCATCGTGGACGGCCTGGGCATCAAGCCCCGCCTGGCCTTCGGCCCCGTCCGCACCGCCGTCTCCGGCCGGCGGATCTCCCCGCCGCTGTTCGAGTCCCTGGAGATCCTCGGCAAGGACTCGTCCCTGAACCGGCTGCGCGCGCTCGCCGCCCAGCTGGGCTGAGCGCTCCTCCTGCCGACGACGGTCCGG
>NZ_BAAAOA010000032.1:49458-104174 GCF_039530085.1 Kocuria aegyptia | reverse complement strand
CCGTCGTCCCCGGACGGCGGGCCGGACCGTCGTCGGCGGGGACGTCATCTGCACGCGCCCGGACTCTCCGGCGTAGCCTGGGTGACGGGGGCGATCACCATGGACCGGACCGACGACCAGATCGAGACGATGCGCGCGGGGCGCCCGCAGCACCGCAATCCCGTGCAGGGCGACACCATCACGTGGCTGCGGACCGGGGCCGTGACGGGGGGTGAGCACGCCCTGCTGCACGTCGAGGTGGAGCCCGGGGGAGAGGTGATCGCCCACTACCACCGCCGGTTCGGGCTGCGCCTGCGCGTCCTGGAGGGCGTGCTGCGGGTCCAGGTCGGGCACGTCGTGCGGGACCTCGGCACGGGCGCAGAGGTGGAGGTGCCCCCGGAACACCTGTTCCGCTGGAAGAACCCCGCCGGGACGCCGGCCCGGTTCGTGGTCGAGGTGCGGCCCGCCCACGAGGGCTTCGAGAAGGGGCTCGTGGCCCTGTACGGGCTCGCGCGGGACGGGCGCACCCGCCGGGACGGACGGCCGAGGAGCCTGCTGCGCACCGCCCTGCTCATCCAGTGGACCGACATCAACCTGCCGGGGATCTACCGCTGGCTCGGGCCGGTCCTGCGGGTGCTGGCGGGGATCGCCCGCCGCCGCGGGATCGACCGTGAGCTCGAGGACCGCTACTGCGGCTGAGTACGATTTGCCGCACCGCCGGAAGGCCGGTATAGTTCTTTTGCGTTGCGCCGGTCGTCGCGGGAAACCGCCGGGCCGGGGGCGACAGTGGGATATGGTGTAATTGGCAACACTACGGTTTCTGGTACCGTCATTCTAGGTTCGAGTCCTGGTATCCCAGCGCTGCTCCATCGGATCAGTACGGCCCCATCGTATAGCGGCCTAGTACGCCGCCCTCTCACGGCGGTAACGCGGGTTCGAATCCCGCTGGGGTCACCACCGCGGAACACCCCCGGACCACACGGTCCGGGGGTGTTCCCGTGTCCGGGCCCCGGCGCCCGCGTCCGGGGCAGGCCTCGGAACCTGGTACAGTGTACGAGGCCGGTCGCGGGAAACCGCCGACCGGATCGGTGCGGCCCCATCGTATAGCGGCCTAGTACGCCGCCCTCTCACGGCGGTAACGCGGGTTCGAATCCCGCTGGGGTCACCACGCAGGAAGTCCCCCGGACCAGACGGTCCGGGGGACTTCGCCGTTTTCCGCCCGACCGGGGCGGGCGCCAGGTGCGCTTCAGCCGACCGGTTCGTGGGACGGACGCGTCCACGGGCCCGTGATGGCCACGGTGAATCCGGGTTGCTGGATGTTGACGAACAAGTACTTCCCGTCCTTGGAGAACGTGGGGCCGCAGAACTCCGAGTCGTTGTGGTCGTTGCGGGCCAGGGCATAGGCGCGACCCCGCTCGGTCACTCCCACCAGGTGGCTGGTTCCGTCCCCGTCCTCGGCGAGGACGAGACCGCCCTGCGGGGAGATCGTGATGTTGTCCGGCCGCTCGAAGCGCATCTCGGGGTCCGGGTCCTCCCTGACCCCGAAGAGCACGGTCAGCGTGACCGTCTCGGCGGCCGGGTCGTAGAACCAGACCTGGCCGTTGTGGTGATGCAGGGCCAGGCGCAGGCTCTGCTTCCCATAACCCTCTGCCTCCTCCAACTCGTCCGGAGCATCTGCGTAGCTGGAGACGAAGTACACGCCGTCGTCGCCCCACCACTGCCCCTCGAGCTTGTGGGCGCGGGTGATGGCATCGTCGTCGAACTGCCGGCGCACGGACTCGTCCTGACCGTCGCGGTCGGGGACGTCGAGCCACTGCACCTCGTAGCGGGTCCCCACGCTGGTCGCCTCCGCGAGGTCCTGGACAACCGTCCCGTCCTCGAGGCAGCGCATGGCGTGCAGCACACCGGCGACGTCGCCGCCCTCCGACTCGGCGAGCTCGCGCAGCGCGCCGCGACCGGGGACGAAGCCGGGCGGAGGGGTCCAGCGGTAGTAGAGGCCGCTGGGACCCCCGGCGTCCTCCGTCAGATAGATCTGTGCGGTCGACGGGTCGATGGCCACGGCCTCGTGCGAATAGCGCCCCAGGAACTTCAGGGGGACAGGGGACCTGTCGAGGTTGGCATCACGGCTCTCCGGGTCCACCTCGAACACGTAGCCGTGATCCTTGGTGAAGTCTTCCTCGCCGGCTCGCACGCTGGTCTCCTCGCAGCTCAACCAGGTGCCCCAGGGCGTGACCCCGCCGGCACAGTTGTTGACGGTCCCGGCCAGCGACGTGTACTGCGACACCCGGTTGCCCTCGGCGTCGACGACCAGCGTGGAGGTGCCCCCCGACGCGCCCGGATCGTAGGTGAGCCCCTCGACCGCAGGAACCGGATGCAGTTCGGTGCCGTCGTTCTCGTGGTTGCAGATCAGGACGGTTCCGCCGTTCCCGGCGTCGAAGACCCCCATGCCGTCCGGGTCGGACGGATGGGTGCCGTCGGACGTCGAGGTCTCGCCGGACCGGGCCAGCACCGTGTAGGTGAACCCGCTCGGCAGCGCGAGGATGCCGTCGGGGTCGTCCAGCAGCCGGCCGTAGCCGACGGCCTCGCGCGTCGTGGGGTGGTCGATGCGGCCGCACGACGTCAGACCCCCGAGGCCGGCCACGGCGAGGCCCAGGGCGCCGGCGCCCAGAAATCCACGGCGGGAGAGACGAGGTGGCACGGAGAGGCTCCTCACGCAGGAACGGATGAATGCCGGGTGCAGCTACACGGCAATCGCCACCCTAGTGACGGTCGTGGCGAGCCCGCACCCTTTGACGTCGGATGACGGGCCCCTGCGCCCCGCCGGGCACTAAGTACACTTACATTTTGCCCGCGGGACTGTTACGTTGGCAGGACCGTCGCCGCGGAAGTCCAGGTCGGCGACCACGAGCCAAGGAGCAGACGTGAACGACATCCCTCAGCACGACGACCTCCCGCTGCCCGACTACGACCACCTCCCCGTGGGGGTGCTCGCCTCGAAGATCACGGGCCTCGACGAGGGCGGACTCCAGAAGCTGCTGGACTACGAGCGAGCGCACGGCAACAGGCTGCCCGTCGTGCAGGTCCTGGAGCGCCGCCTCGAGGCGCTGCGCCAGGGGGCCGAGCCCAGCGGCGCGGTGCCCGCGGCGGCCCCCGAGGTGTCCGAGACCAGTGGCGGGTCGCCGGTCTCGCCGGAGACGACCGGACCTCCGATCAACCCCCCGTCGCAGGGCACGCCCTTCAACCCGGCGCAGCCCCGCTGAGCCTCCGCGGACCCGGCCGGGGAGGACATCCAACCGCGCGAAGGAGCGCATCATGAACGAGAGCTACGACGTGGTCGTCGTCGGAGGCGGGCCCGCAGGCCTCGCCGGGGCGCTGTGCCTGGCCCGTGCCCGGCGCACGGTGCTCGTGGTGGACGCCGGATCCCCGCGCAACGATCCCGCCGAGCACCTCCACAACTACCTCGGCCGGGACGGTGACGCCCCGGGCGCGCTGCTCGCGGACGGGCGTGCCGAGGTCACCGGCTACGGAGCGGACGTCGTCGCCGGCACGGTGGTCTCCGCGCGCTCCATCGGGGAGGACGGCGGCGACGTCCGGTTCCTCCTGGCGCTCGAGGACGGCCGGTCGGTGCGGGCGCGTCGCGTGCTGATCACCACCGGACTGACCGACGAGCTGCCGGACGTCCCCGGCGTCGCCCAGCGCTGGGGGCGCGACGTCATCCACTGCCCCTACTGTCACGGCTGGGAGTGGCGGGACGAGCCGCTGGCGGTGCTGGCCACGGGCCCCCTGGGCGTGCAGCAGGCGCAGCTGTTCCGGCAGTGGAGCGACGACATCACGTTCGTGCAGCACACCGCCCCCGCCCCGCAGGACGAGGAGCGCGCGGAGCTGGCGGCCCTCGGCGTCGCCTGCGTGACGGGCGAGGTCTCGCGCGTCGAGGTGGCCGGGGACCGGATCACCGGTCTGCGGCTGGTCTCCGGCGAGCTCGTGCCGTGCCGTGCCGTGGTCGTGGTGCCGCGCTTCACCGTCCGCTCCGGTCTCATCGACTCCCTCGGGCTGAGCACAGCCGAGGAGGAGGAGAAGGGCCATGCCGTCGGCACCTACGTGCCCTCGGCGCCCACGGGTGGCACGGACGTGCCGGGGATCTACGTGGCGGGCAACGTGACAGACCTCCACGCCCAGGTCCTCGCCGCGGCGGCGGCCGGGCTCAAGACCGGCACGGCCGTCAACACCGACCTGCTGGCCGAGGACCGGGAGCGGGCGCGGGCCTCGGCCGTGCAGCCCGGGAGCTGAACCCCGGCGCGGCGGGACTGCTCGGAGCGGGAGCGGATCCACGAGGAGCCGGAGCACGCGCGTTGGGTCCACCCCGCCCGTCCGGTCCGCGCGACCGCGTCGGACGGCGCGCCGGACGCCCCGGGCGGCGGGACCGTGCGTCGCCGCCGACGGGCAGCAGGCGGTCCAGGACGACGGCTCGGCGGTCCGCTCCTCAGGCCTGGGCACCGGTCCGCGGCTCCTCGGCCGCGCGGCCGGCGACCCGACCCGCCCCGGTCCGGGCCGGCCGGAAGCACGAGGTCGGAGGAGGTGGGCTCCACCGGCCCGGACAGGGCCCGCGCCGGTGGAGCCGGGGACGGGATCAGGCCAGCGAGGCGTCCAGGGTGATGTCCACGGACAGTGCCTGCGAGACCGGGCAGCCGGCCTTGGCCTCCTCGGCGATGCGCGCGAAGTCCTCGGGGGAGATGTTCTCCACCTGCGCCTCGACGGTCAGCCTGACCCCCTTGATGCCCTCGCCCGCCACGAAGGTCACCTCGGCGGTGGAGTCCAGCCGGGTGGGCGGGGTGTCGTTCTGGGCGAGCATGTTGGAGAAGGCCATGGAGTAGCAGGTGGCGTGCGCGGAGGCCAGGAGCTCCTCGGGGCTCGTCCGGGGGCCGGCGCCGCTCTCCGCGCG
The DNA here is from genome assembly GCF_039530085.1 of Kocuria aegyptia. Lineage (NCBI taxonomy): Bacteria > Bacillati > Actinomycetota > Actinomycetes > Micrococcales > Micrococcaceae > Kocuria > Kocuria aegyptia. Next base: position 99,256 of record NZ_BAAAOA010000032.1, on the reverse strand, counting down.
CGTGTCCCAGTCCACGTCGAAGGGGCCCAGGCCCGAACCGCTCAGGCTGGTGGTGCCCGAGCCGTTGAAGAGATCGCCGGTCCAGACGGTGCTGGCCTTGCTGACGACAGGTTTCGGCATAGTTCCTCCTCGGATCCACGGCAGGCGGGCGCTCCGCATGCCGGCGCCGGGCGGCGCTGCTGTCACGCTAGCCGATCACCTGCGTCGGGGGACCGGGCGGGGCCGCGATTCAGCCGTGAGCGCGTGCCCGGTCCGCGGGGCGCGAGCTATCCCAGGGGCTTCCTGGGCGTGTCCGGGCCGCGCGAGGTCCCGCGGTCGGCGACGGCGCGGGCGGTCGCGTGCGCGGCGGCGGACACGACCCGTTCCAGCGGACCCCGCCCGAACGCGTGCCGCCAGGCGAGCGCCACGAGGGCGGAGAGCAGGAGGCAGGCGACGAACCAGAGCAGAGGGCTGCTGTAGTGGACCTCGGAGGCGAGCAGGACCAGCTGTCCCGTGTACAGGGTCAGGGTCATGGCACCCATGGCCGTGAGCGGCAGCAGCCACCTGCCGAACTCGCGCCCGGCGAGCAGGAAGGCGCCGAGCACGGCCGCGCTCACCCCGAGGCTCCACGCCACCGAGAGGGGCGTGTTGGTGTGCGGGGCGGAGAGCGCCTGCCACCACAGCGAGGAGGTCGGCAGCGGCCCGCCGGCGCCGAACACGATGATGTGGTCCAGGTCCGCCCGGGTCAACGACACGATGCTGTAGAGCAGGACGTTGTAGCCGTCCAGGCCGTAGAGCAGCACCCAGGAGACGAGCTTGGCGAGGGCCGCGAGGCCGAGCCCCACGGCCAGGAGGCGGGTCTGCAGACGCAGGCCCTTGAGGTTGAGCCGGCCGAGGGCCAGTCCGGCGAGCAGGTACGCCATGTACGTCACGGCCGGGTACGTCCCGGTCAGCGTGAGCTGCCAGAACAACGCGAGCGGTTCGGTGACGAGGTGCGCGAAGGTCGGGTTGGCGGCGCTGTGCTCGGGCACCACGTCGCCCAGCCAGTGGATCAGGAAGGGCCCGAGGAGCAGGAACGCGCCCGAGCACAGCAACAGGGTCCGCGCCCGCAGCCCGAGGAAGGGCAGGGCGAGCAGGAAGAAGAGCCCGTAGTGGACCAGGATGCCGACGGCCGGGGGGTCCGGCGGCATCAGGTAGCCGACGATCAGCCCGACCGCCATGATCAGCAGCGCACGCACCACGATCCCGGCCCGGGCGGCGGCGAGGTCGCGGCCCTTGCGGGGTCTGCGCCCGCCGGTGGAGTAGGCGAGGCCGACGCCGGCGAGGAGGGCGAACAGCGCGGCGGAGTCCCCGGCGAACAGCAGCCAGGACAGGGTGGGCCGGTCGTTGTCAGGGTAGGACTGCGGCAGGAAGTGGACGGCCGTCAGCCCGACGAGTGCCAGCCCTCGAGCGGCGTCCACGGCGACCAGGCGCCCGGCCGACCGGCGGGGGTCGAGCTCGCCGGCGGTCTCCGCGGTCCGGTCTCTCGTGGGGTGGTCGTTCATGGGTCCCGCCGTCCTGTTCCTCATCCCCGGGACCACGGTGGGCCGCGCTCAGGATGTCATGTGCACTGCCGCCAATCTTCGCATCCGAGCCGCTGGTCGCGGCAACGTTGCGCCGGAAGGCTCAGGAGGCCGCGTGCAGCTGCGACCCGGGCGGCGGCACGGGCAGCCCGGCGCGGCGGCGGTGCAGGATGCTGGCGCGCATCCGGCGCCGGGCGTCCAGGGCGGCTGCGGCCGGTTCGGCCGGCTCCGCCTCGGGCACGAGGATCTCCACTTCCTCGGGCAGGTCCTCGTCGTGCTCGACCGCCCGGCGGAGCAGGTCCGCCGCGGCCGGCTCCAGCTCGTGCACGCAGGTGAGGTCCACGCTCACCGTCGCCGCGGGGAGCGTCGCCCGGGCCCGCCGCAGGACGGGATGGAGAGCCTGCTGGTTCGCGCGGGTCAGGGCGCCGGTCACGCTGACCCGGACGTACCGGCCGTCGAGGTCCACCTCGACGAGGGCGGAGATCTTTCGCTGCACGGTGTTCGCTCCTTCACGGGGCGGCGGACCGCCGCTCCGCCCGATCGACAATAAGCACGCTGTTGTTCCGGTCGCCGACAAACCCTAAGCGTCCTTATGGTCGGTCTGCAAGTTCCGGTCGGGTGCACGCCGGTCCGGGCGCCCTGACGGCCGCCCCGCCGCGCCGCGGCCGCGAGTTCGGCCACGCGGGGCCCAGTGCCGGGTGCGGCGCCGCGCAGGGTGGTCCGGGGGTGCGGTGCAGGGCGTCGCAGCCCTCCTGTTCCATACCCCCGCCGGGTATACAGTGAGGGCTCTTCCTGGGTGCTGCCGATCCCCGCGGCACCCGGTCGCCGCGGAAAGGAGCACCCTGAGCACCCGTCAGTCGCGCGGCCGCCAGGCCGCGCCGGACGACACCCGCGCCCGTCACCAGGCCGGCACCGGCACCCACGGACAGGCCATGCCCCGTGGCCACGCCCACTCCGCCGTGGACGAGGACCACGTGGTGCACGCCCACGGGGAGCACGCCGGGCACTCCACGGCGATGTTCCGGAACAGGTTCTGGCTCGCTCTCGTGCTCGCAGTCCCCGTGGTGGTCTTCAGCCCGATGGTCGGGCACCTGCTGGGCTACCACGTCCCCGCGTTCCCCGGTTCGTCCTGGATCCCTCCGGTGCTGGGCACGGTGATCTTCCTCTGGGGCGGGGCCCCCTTCCTCCGGGGCGGGCTCACCGAACTGCGGTCGAGGCAGCCGGGGATGATGCTGCTGATCGCCATGGCCATCACCGTCGCCTTCGCGGCCTCCTGGGTCACCACCCTGGGGATCGGCGGGTTCGACCTCGACTTCTGGTGGGAGCTGGCCCTGCTGGTGGTCATCATGCTGCTGGGCCACTGGACGGAGATGCGCGCCCTCGGAGCGGCGTCCTCCGCCCTGGACGCCCTGGCCGCCCTCCTGCCCGACGAGGCGGAGAAGGTCACCGGCGACGAGGTCCGAACCGTCCCGGTCGCCGAGCTGGCGGTCGGCGACGTCGTGCTGGTGCGCTCCGGGGCCCGTGTCCCCGCCGACGGGACCATCGTCGACGGCGCGGCCGCGTTCGACGAGTCCATGATCACCGGCGAGTCGAGGACCGTGGGCCGCCGCGCCGGTGACACGGTGGTGGCCGGGACCGTGGCCACGGACAGCGCCGTGCGCGTGCGCATCGGCGCCGTGGGCGAGGACACGACCCTGGCCGGCATCCAACGGATGGTGGCCGAGGCCCAGGAGTCCTCCTCCCGCGCCCAGGCGCTGGCCGACCGTGCTGCGGCCCTGCTCTTCTGGTTCGCGCTGGGCGCCGGCGTCCTCACCGCAGCCGCCTGGACGCTGCTGGGCAGCCCGGGCGACGCCGTCGTCCGCACCGTCACCGTGCTGGTCATCGCCTGCCCCCACGCCCTCGGTCTGGCGATCCCGCTCGTCATCGCCATCTCCACCGAGCGCGCGGCCCGCTCCGGCGTCCTGATCAAGAACCGGATGGCCCTCGAACGGATGCGCACCGTCGACGTGGTGCTCTTCGACAAGACGGGCACCCTCACCGAGGGCGCCCACGCCGTCACGGGCGCCGTCCCCGCGGCGGGGGTCTCGGCGGCGGAGCTGCTGGGCCTGGCGGCGGCCGCCGAGTCCGACAGCGAGCACCCCGTGGCCCGGGCCATCGTGACCGCAGCCGCGCAGCACCCGGAGCGCGACCGTCCGGCGCGGCGCGCGACGCAGTTCCGCTCCGCGACGGGGCGCGGGGTGCGCGCTGCCGTCGACGGCGCCGAGATCGCCGTGGGCGGGCCGAACATGCTGCGGGAGCTCGGGGCGCCCGTCCCGGCCGAGGTCGCCGGACCGGCCGAGGAGTGGGCCCGGCGCGGTGCCGGCGTGCTGCACGTCCTGCGCGACGGGCGGGTCATCGGCGCCGTGGCGCTGGAGGACCGCATCCGCCCGGAGTCCCGGGCCGCGGTGGCCGCCCTGCAGGCCCGGGGGGTGAAGGTCGCCATGATCACCGGCGACGCCCGACAGGTCGCCGAGGCCGTGGGCGCCGAGCTGGGCATCGACGAGGTCTTCGCCGAGGTCCTGCCCCAGGACAAGGACACCAAGGTCGTCGAGCTCCAGTCCCGCGGCCTGGCCGTGGCCATGGTCGGCGACGGCGTCAACGACGCCCCGGCCCTGGCGCGGGCCGAGGTCGGCATCGCCATCGGGGCCGGCACCGACGTGGCCATGGAGTCGGCCGGCGTCGTCCTGGCCGGCAACGACCCCCGGTCGGTGCTGACGATGATCGACCTGTCGCGGGCCAGCTACACCAAGATGGTCCAGAACCTCGTGTGGGCCACGGGCTACAACGTGATCGCCGTGCCCCTCGCGGCGGGCGTGCTGGCCCCGGTCGGGATCGTGCTGTCCCCGGCCGTCGGGGCGGTGCTGATGTCGGTGTCCACGATCGTGGTGGCGCTGAACGCCCAGCTGCTGCGCCGGCTCGCCCTGGATCCGGCGCGCCTGGCCGCGACCGGCACCGAGGAAGGCCGTCCTGTCGAGCGGACCGCCACCGCCCCCAGCTCCTGACCCCGGGATCCCTGCCCCGTCAAGACCGACCAGAAGAGAAGGACATCTCGTGAACCGTTCCACCACCCTCCCCGCCCTCGCCCTCGCCCTGGCCCTGACCGGCTGCGGCGCCGGCAGCTCGGAGCAGGACACCGGCGCGGGCCCGGGGACCGCCCCGGCCACCTCCGCCCCCGGGGCCACGACCACGGGCGCGGCCGCCGACGGGGCCGTCTCCGCCGAGCACAACGACGCGGACGTGCTGTTCGCTCAGATGATGCTGCCGCACCACGAGCAGGCCGTGCGGATGAGCGAGATGCTGCTGGCCGAGGAGGGCGTCCGGGCCGAGGTCGCCGACTTCGCCCAGCGCGTCATCGACGCCCAGGGCCCGGAGATCGAGCACCTGAACGCGATGCTCGCCGCCTGGGGCGCCGAGCCGTCGGCCGGGGACGTGCACGGGACGGAGCACGGCTCCGACGCCGGCATGGGCGGCATGGGCGGCATGATGACGGCGGAGGACATGCAGGCCCTCGAGACAGCCCAGGGCCAGGACGCGGCCCGGCTGTACCTGGAGCAGATGACCGTCCATCACGAGGGCGCGGTCGAGATGGCGCGCGACCAGGCCGAGCGGGGGCAGAACCCGCAGGCCGTCGAGCTGGCCCGCCACGTGGCCGCGGACCAGGAAGCGGAGATCGCCGAGATGGAGCGGATGCTCCGGGAGCTGCCGGACGGTACCTGAGCGTCCCGGCGGCACCCTCGTCGCCGAGGACCGGACCTCACCCGGGACGGTGCGGGGACCGGGAGCCTCCCGGACCGGGGCGGAAGGGCGTCGTCGACGTCCCGGCCCTCGACCGGGTCACCGTCCGGATCGCCCTCGCGGACATCGCCGGCCGCTCCGTCCACCACTGCCGCATCCTCGGCCGCGAGGACCCCGGCACGACGGGCGCCGTCGAGCGCCGTTGAGCTGCGGCGGCGGTCAGGCCCCCGGTGCTACGCTCCGCAGTGAGCCCGGGGATCCCCGGCGACGGCAGCGGGTCCTCCCGCCGCGCCTCCGCACCGCTCCAGCCCGTCCCGGATGGTGGTGATCACCGTTTTCCCGCACCCGACCCCCACAGGGACCACCGGTCCCACCCGCACCTTCGGCGTGGAGGAGGAACTGCTCCTCGTGGACGCCGTGACGCTGGAGCCCGCCGCCGCCGGCGTGGACGCCGTGCGCGCGCACGCCGCAGCCGTCCGCTCCGCCCCGGCGGCGGCGCCGTCCCACCAGGTCACCACCGAGCTGCAGCAGGAGCAGATCGAGGTCGCGGGCCCTCCGCTGACCGGCCTCGCCGACCAGATCGCCGCCATCCGGCGCGGACGCGGCCTGGCCGACGCCGCGGCCCGTGCGGTGGGGGCTCGCGCCGTCGCCCTCGCCGCACCGGTCGCGGCGGGTGCCCCGCACCTCGTGCCCACGCCGCGCTTCCGGTGGCTCCGGGAGCGCTTCGGCCTGGTGGCCGACGAGCAGCTGACCTGTGGCCTGCACGTCCACGTGGGCATCGGCAGCCGCGAGGAGGGCGTGGCCGTGCTGGACCGCATCCGCGGGTGGCTGCCCGTCCTGCTGGCCCTGAGCGGCAACTCCCCGTTCTGGTACGGCCGGGAGACCGGGTTCAGCAGCCACCGCTACCAGGCCTGGGTCCGCTGGCCCGCTGCCGGGCCCGGCGAGGTTTTCGGCTCGGTCGACGAGCACGACCGTCAGCGCGAGGCCCTGCCGCGCTCCGGGGTGCTCCTCGACCTCGGCATGATCTACTCCGACGCCCGGCTCTCGGCCCGCTATCCCACCGTGGAGATCCGGATCGCGGACGTGTGCCTGGACGCGGAGCAGGCCGGGGTGCTGGCCGCCCTCGCCCGCGCGCTGGTCAAGACGGCCTCCCGCCAGTGGCGGGCGGGCCTCCCGGCGCCGGCGGTGAGCGGGGCGCAGCTGCGGGCCTGGTCCTGGCAGGCGAGCAGGGCCGGTGCCGAAGGACCCCTGGTCAGCCCGTCCTCCGCCGCGCCGGCCCCGGCCGGGGACGTCGTGGCCGAGCTGCTCGCCGTCGTGCATCCCGTGCTCGCGGAGTGGGGCGAGGCCGAGCAGGTGGAGTCCGTGGCGGCCGGCGTGCTGCGCCACGGCTCCGGGGCCCGGCGGCAGCGCACGGCCTTCGCCGCGCGGCGGGACCCGCTCGACGTCGTGCGGCTGGCGCTCGAGGAGACCCACCGGTGAGGAGGCGGCGGCACCCCGAGCTCGAGCGGCGGCGCGTCGTCGCGGGGACCCACCCGGTGGACGTGCGCGGGACCTTCGACCCGGCCCGGCCCCCGGTGGTCCTCGTGCACGGCGTCGGCATGTCGAGCCACTACTTCCTGCGCTTCGCCGGCGCGCTCGCGGCCACCCACGACGTGTACGCCCTCGACCTGCCCGGCTACGGCACCGCGCCCCGCCCCTCGCGCCCGCTGACGGTGCCCGAGCTCGGGCACGTGGTCGCGGAGGCGGTCGGGGCGCTGGGACTGGCCGATCCCGTCGTCGTCGGCCACTCCATGGGCTGCCAGGTCGTCGTGGACGCCGTCAAGGACCATCCCGGGCTGTGGGCCGGGTACGTGCTGGTGGGACCGACCGTCGACCCTTCCGCCCGCAGCCTGCTCGGCCAGGGGTGGCGGCTGCTGCGAGACAGCCTGCGCGAGCCGGCGCGCACCAACGCCGTGGTGGTCCTGGACTACCTGCGGATGGGCCCGATCCGCTACCTGCGCACCGCCCGGTACATGCTCCGCGACCGGATCGAGCACGACATCCGGGGCTGCACGCCCCCGGGCCTGGTCGTGCGCGGCTCCCGCGATCCCATCGCCCAGCGGGACTGGGCGCGCAGCCTGGTCCGAGCGGCACCCGACGCCCGTCTCCTCGAGATCCCCGGCGCCCCGCACAACGTCCAGCACACCGATCCCCAGGAGCTCGCCGCCGCATGTGCACCCTTCTTCGACACCTGCCGCCCCGGCTCCCGTCCCGGGGGCCCGGAGTGATCCCGCGCCGGCTGGGCGAGACGGGGGTCAATCTCGCGGCGTGGGCGCGGGACTACGTCTACGCGGTCCGGTGGCAGGCAGCCGGTCTCCTCGGCCGCTGGGACCCCGCCCACTACCGGGGCCCGGGGGAGCCGGGGAGCACGCCGGTCGTGCTGATCCCCGGCATCTACGAGTCGTGGACGTTCCTGCTGCCGGTGGCCGGACTGCTGCGGGAGCACGGCCACGACGTCCACGTGGTGGAGGACCTGAGGTTCAACACCGGGACCATCGAGGACATGGCGGCGCTGGTGGACGAGCACATCCGGCGGGAGGGGCTCGAGCGCTGCGTGCTGGTGGCCCACAGCAAGGGCGGGCTCATCGGCAAGTACCTCCTGGCCCACCACAACGAGCGCACCGTGATCCAGGGCCTCGTGGCCGTCAACACGCCCTTCGCCGGGTCCGAGCTGGCCCGGCTCCTGCCCCTCCCGACGATCCGGGTGTTCCTCCCGCACTCCCCGGAGCTCACGGCCCTGACCACCAGCCGGGACGTCAACCAGCACATCGTCTCCGTCTACGGACTGTTCGACCCCCACATCCCGGGCGGCAGCCGCCTCGAGGGGGCGCGCAACGTCCAGCTCGGCACGCGCGGGCACTTCCTGCCGCTGGGCGACCCGCGCGTGCACGGGGCGATCCTCGACGGGATCGGCACCCTCACCCGCTGACCTCCCCGGCGGCACCGAACGCGGGGGAGGAGGAGCCCTGTCGTGGCCGGGGACGTACCGGTGTCGGAGGCGGCTGCTAGTCTCCGGCCACCGAGCGCAACCGTGAGGGGCGCCGGGGACAGGGACGACGTCGGAGGAGCGGGTGGGACCGTGGTCGTACTGGGACTGACGCCCTTCCAGGGCTGGGAGGTGATGTCCTGGGCCGTGCTGGCCGCCGCCGCGGCGTGGGCCGCGGTGCGGGGCGTCCGATGGCTCGTGGGACGCTACGGGCAGAACACGCGCTGGGGCCGCAGGGCGCGCACCCGGCTCGGCCTGCGCCGGGCCCGGGACGGCCTGCTGGAGCGCCACGCCGCCGGAGAGCTCACCGAGGAGGAGTACCGGGAGCGGCTGCGGCTGCTCGAGCAGGAGGGCCGCTCCGGTCCGTGAGGGCGACGGCCCGCGCCCTCTCCGCCCGGCCGCGATGCGCGCGGGGCTGACGAACGGCAAGCAGGCTGACAGACTGGAGTCGCCCGTGGCCCGCCGCACCGGCGGGACGAGACCCGGCGACGACGAGGAGACTGCCATGTCCGACAAACCCAACCCCATCGAGCTGCAGAAGCACCTCAGCGGCCTGGACTACCCGGTCGGCAAGGACGAGATCGTGCGGAAGGCAGAGGACTCCGGCGCGGACGGCTCGATCCTCGAGGCGCTGCGGCAGCTCCCGGACCAGCAGTACGAGAAGCCCACGCACGTGACCGAGGCCGTCTTCGGCGAGTAGTCCGCGCGGCCCGCTCCTGCGGTGGTCCCGCGGCGCCGCGGGCGCTGCGGGACCACCGGGGACCGCCCGCGCTCACTCCTGGGGCCCGGCGCCCGCCCCGTTTCCCCGAGCACGGTCGGTGCCGCGCACGTTCTCCAGGGCCGAGCCGTCACCGTACTTCTCGGAGGTGATCACGCTGAGCTTGCCGTTGGTCTCCAGCACGACCGCCTTGACCTGGGAGAGGTCCCCGGTGCCCTGCATGCGCACCGCCTGGCGGAGCTCCGACTCGGTGAGCCGGTTGCGGTGCAGGGCGTCGTGCCGGATCCTGCCGTCGGCGAGCAGCAGCGCGGGCTCCGAGGTGAAGAACCGCCGTGCCCGCGGCCAGCGGGCCGAGATCCAGGCGACGAGCAGCTGGAGACCGGCGAGCAGGGCCAGGGCGGTGAACCCCTCGGTCCAGGAGACGTCCGTGCTGAGGAAGATCGTGGCGAGGGTCGAGCCGAGGGCGACCGTGACCACGAAGTCGAAGACGTTGAGCTGACCGAGGGTGCGCTTGCCGGACAGGCGCAGGATCACCACCAGCGTCGCGTAGGAGGCCGCGCCCACGAGAAGGATCCGGAGGACGTCGGCCCAGGAGTCAAACCACACGGCAGGACCTCCGTCCGTCCGTCGCGGGGGTCCCGGGGCAGTGCTGCTGCGGGCTCATGCGGGGGTCTCCTCTTCTTGTTTGCGCTCCGGCTCCCGGCGCCGGAGCCACGCGCTCAGCGGGGCGGTGGACAGCCCGTGGACCAGCACGGACAGGGTGATCGCCAGGGTCGTGTGGACGAAGATCTCGTGCTCGCCCGTGTGCCGCTCGGCCAGCGTGGCGTAGAACAGGGCGGAGACGCCGATGGGCCCGAACCAGCTCAGGAAGAACGTCTCGGAGCGGTCGTGCACGCCTCGCAGCAGCGGCCGGAGCGCCCACAGGGCGACGAGGCGGCGCAACAGCAGCGCGGCACCGACGACCGCGGGGGCCACCCAGCCCAGCCGCGCCCACTCCTGGATGGGCAGGGCCATGCCGAGGAGGACGAACACCGGCAGCAGGAACAGCCGGGCGACCGCGTCCTGCACCTTGTCCTCCTGCGCCTCGTCCCGCTGGGGGATCACCTGACCGAAGACGGCGACGCCCACGAAGACGGCCAGCAGGGCGTCGGTGCCCAGCAGCTTGCCGGTCCCGAGCAGGACCAGGGCCAGCGGCACGATGAACGCCAGGTAGGAGCTCTCCTCCATGAGCCCGTGCCGGCGCACGAGGACGAAGAGCTTGCCCAGCAGGTAACCGGACAGCGCCCCGAAGGCGGCGGCGCCGAGCACCTCCCACAGCAGGACCCTGGTCAGCAGCTCGTGCCACGCCCGGTCCGGTTCCGTCAGGAGCAGCACCGGCAGGAGGACGAAGAGGTAGGCCAGCCCGTCGTTGAGCCCGCTCTCGGCCGAGAGATTGTGCCGGACCCGCTCGGGGATCCTCTCCTCGGCCAGGGATCCCGTGACGATGGGGGTGGTGACCACCGGGTCGGTCGGGGTGACCACGGCCCCCAGCAGCAGGGCCAGCAGGAACGGCACGCCGAGCGCCGCCCACAGCACACCCGTGGCCACGGCCAGCATCAGGGCCATGCCGAGGCCGATGATGACGGCGATCCAGCGGGCGTCGCGCCGCCAGTAGCCGTGCGGCAGGCGCAGGGCGACTCCGGCCAGTCCCACCGCCAGGGTGATCCGTGAGGCCTGCTCCAGCAGCGTGCCGGGAGGCAGGCCGAAGTCCTCGATCCGCACGAGGTCCAGCGCGAACGGGCCGATCAGCGCCCCGAACGCGAGGGCGAGCACAGGTCCGGGCAGGCTCATCCGCTGCAATAGCGTCGAGAACGCCGAGATCAGCAGGACGGCTCCGGCGAAGAGCGCCAGCACCAGGTTGATGTCCATGTCCGTCCTTCCGCTGCGGCCGGGGCTCGGTGGCGTTCCGGGCCCGTGTGGCCCTACCGTAAACCTGCTGACGGTCTACCGGGCAAGCGCCGACCGCGACCGGTGCCACCGGGTAGGGTCACGGGGAGGAGCCGGCGCGAACGGGAACGGAGCGACGACGTGGACGTGCTGATGACGCTGCTGGGGATCGCGGTCGTCCTGCTCGGGCTGTGGGACATGTACCACAGCCTGCTGCACCCCAGCGGCACGGGCGCCCTCGGTGGCCGGGTGCAGGCCGCCGTCTGGCGGATGTCCAAGCGCACCGGGCACCGCTTCGGCTCCGCCGTGGGCCCGGGGTCGATGATCACGGTGGTCGTCCTGTGGGTGCTGCTGCAGGGGGTCGGCTGGGCGCTGGTCTACCTGCCGCACGTTCCCGCCGGCTTCACGTACTCGCCCGGGGTCGACCCGGGCGACTACCCCGACGTCGTGGGCGCCCTCTACATCTCCCTGGTGACGCTCGCGACGCTGGGCTTCGGGGACGTCGTGGCCACCGACCCCTGGATCCGCCTGGCCACCCCGCTCGAGGCGCTGACCGGGTTCGCCCTGCTGACGGCGGCCCTGACGTGGTTCACCCAGATCTATCCGCCGCTGTCCCGCCGCCGCGCCCTGGCCCTCCAGCTGAAGTCCTTCGCCGACGTCGGCTACGCCGACGGCATCGGCGAGGAGGACCCGAGCGCCTCCGCGCTGGCGCTCGACGCGCTCACCGCCGAGGTGCTGCGGGCCAGGGTCGACCTCACCCAGCACAGCGAGACGTACTACTTCCAGGAGGAGGACCCGGATCTCTCCCTGGCCCGCCACCTGCCGTACGCCCTCGTGCTGCGGGACCGCGCCGCGCAGGCCGACAGCGTGCAGCTGCGCCGCAGCGCCCAGCGGCTGGACCTGGCCCTGGAGCAGCTCGGGCTGAAGCTGCGGGAGGACTTCCTGCACACGGGACAGGCACCCGGGGAAATCTTCGCCGCCTACGCCGCGGACCACCTGCGGGCCCCGCGCCGCTGACCCGCGGCCGGGATGCAGGCCCCCGCTGGGCCGGTGGCGCGGTCCAGGACGGCCGCGGCGTGCACCCGCTGCGGGCACCCGCTGCGGGCGGCCCCGGCGCCCTCGAGCGCACCGGCCCCGCGGGGAGCGACCCGTCCGTGGCCGGATGGCCGTCCGGAGGGCGTGCGCACCCGGCGGGCCGTAGGTGCACAGCAGGCTTACTGGCACAATGGGCCTGTGACCGACCAGACCGAGATCCTGAGCGCCCTCGAGGACGCGCGGGCGCTGCTCGCGGCGTCGACCCTCCCGCTGTCCACGACCGACGTGCTGCGCGAGCGGCAGGACATCGACCGCGCCGTCGCCCAGCTCGACGACTACGTGCTGCCCCGGGTGCGCTCGCTCGACGCGCCGCTGCTCGCGGTGGTCGGCGGGTCCACGGGTGCCGGCAAGTCGACCCTGGTGAACGCGGTCGTGGGCCACCCCGTGACCCGGGCCGGCGCCATCCGACCGACCACCCGGCAGCCCATCCTCATCCACCACCCGCGCGACGCCGACGCGTTCGCGACCCAGCGGGTGCTCCCGCACCTGAGCAGGATCCACGCGCAGAAGGTCACCCCCGCCGGCTCGACCGCCGCGGACACCGCCTCCCCGTCCGCGCTGCCCGGCACCGCCGACGGCCAGGCCCTCGTGCTGCTCGCCGATCCGCGCATCCCCGAGGGCGTGGCCCTGCTCGACGCCCCGGACGTCGACTCGATCTCCGACGAGAACCGCCGGCTCGCGGGGCAGCTGCTCGCCGCCGCCGACCTGTGGCTGTTCGTGACCACCGCGAACCGCTACGCCGACGCGGTGCCGTGGCGGCTGCTCGTCGAGGCCGCCCAGCGGGACATCACGGTGGCCGTGGTCCTCGACCGGGTCCCGCGCGGGCTCGAGGTCGAGATCGAGGAGGACCTCCGGCGGATGCTCGCCGAGCAGGGCCTGGGCGACGCCCCGTTGTTCACCGTCCCGGAGTCACCGCTCAACGAGATGGGCATGCTCCCGCCGCACGTCGTCGACCCCGTCGTGGACTTCCTGGCCGAGCTGGGGCGCGACGCCGCCTCCCGCTCGGAGATCGCCCGCCGGACCCTCGGCGGCGCGGTGCGCTCCATCGCCGAGCGCACGGGCGCGGCCGCGACCGCGGTGCTCTCCCAGCAGCGCGTCGAGGCGCAGCTGCGCAACGACGTGGACCGCGCCTTCGACGAGGCGCTCGCCGCCGTCATCGAGTCGACCCGCGACGGGGCCCTGCTGCGCGGAGAGGTGCTCGCCCGCTGGCAGGACTTCGTGGGCACCGGCGAGTTCTTCCGCAACCTCGAGGCGGGGATCGGCCGGATGCGGGACCGGCTCACCGCCTTCCTCAGCGGGAGGCCGGCGCCCGAGGTCCAGGTCGAGGAGGCCATCGAGACCGGTCTGCAGACCGTGATCGTCGAGGAGGCCGCGCGGGCCTCCGAGACCGCGGAGCGCCGCTGGCAGGACGAGCCCGCCGGCCGGGTCCTGCTCGGCGGGTCCGACCTCGGCTCGTTGCCCCCGGACTTCCGCGAGCGCACGGCCGAGCAGGTGCGCGCCTGGCAGGGCGACCTCATGGAGCTGATCCAGCGCGAGGGCGCGGACAAGCGGACCAAGGCGCGGGCCATGTCCCTGGGCGTCAACGCCCTGACGGTGATCCTCATGATCGGCGTGTTCTCCATGACGGGCGGGCTCACCGGGCTGGAGGTCGGCATCGCCGGCGGCTCCGGCGTGGTGGGCACCAAGCTGCTCGAGGCGGTCTTCGGGGAGGACGCCGTGCGGCGGATGGCCGAGGAGGCCCGCAAGAACCTCGAGTCGCGGATCCACACGGTCATGGACCAGCAGGCGTCCGTGTTCCTGCGGCGCCTCGACGTCCTGGACGGGCACCCGGAGGCCGGCGAGCTCGCCGCCGTGGCCGAGCGCATCCGCACCGCGGGGCGGACGCTGGGGGAGGGCCGGTGAGCCCCTCCCGGCAGGCGGCCCCGACCCTCTCCGAACGGCTCACGGCGCTCGCGCGCGCCACGGAGCTGGCCTCCGGTCGGCTCGACGAGGAGGCCGTGGCCGCCTCCCGCACCGTCCTGGACCGCGCCGCCGAACGGCGCTCCCTGTCCGCCGACCACACCGTGGTGGGCTTCTTCGGGGCGACCGGGTCCGGGAAGTCCACCCTGTTCAACGCGGTGGTGGGCCGGGACATCGCCCGGGCCGCGGCCCGCCGCCCCACCACTTCGGAGCCCCTGGCCGCCGTCTGGGGCGAACCGGGCAGCGAGGCCCTGCTCGACTGGCTCGGCGTCTCCCAGCGCCACCACGTCGACACGCCCCTGCCCGCCGAGCACGGGGGCACCGGCCGGTGGGCGCGCGTCAAGGAGCGGCTCGCGGGCGCGCCGGTCGACGGGGGAGCCGGCGGGCTGATCCTCCTGGACCTGCCGGACTTCGACTCCGTGAGCCTGCACCACCGCACGATCGTGCAGCGCCTCGTCGGCATGGTGGACGTCGTGGTGTGGGTGGTGGACCCGCAGAAGTACGCCGACGCGGTCATCCACCAGGAGTTCATCGCGCCGCTGGCCCGCCACGGAGCTGTCACCATGGTGGTGATGAACCAGGTGGACCGGTTGCCGCCCGGAGAGGTCCCCGCCGTGATGGCCTCCCTCGAGGAGCTGGTGGCCCAGGACGGGCTGCCCACCACGGGGCTGTCGAAGCCGGTGGCCGTCTCGGCGGTGACGGGCGAGGGCGTCGAGGCGCTGCGCGCCCGGATCCGCCAGGTGGCCGACAGCAAGGCCGCGGCCGGCGCCCGGCTCGACGCCGACGTCGACGACGCCGCCGAGCGGCTCGCCGAGGCCTCGGGCGAGGGGGAGCCGGCCGGGATCACGGAGGCGGCCCAGGAGCGGCTCGCCGACGGCCTGGCGCAGGCCGCCAACGTGCCCGGGATCGCCCGGGCCGCCGGGCGGTCCTACGCCCTGCACGCCGCGGGCCACACCGGGTGGATCGCCACCCGGTGGCTGCTGAAGTTCCGCAAGGACCCCCTGCGTCGGCTGAACCTCGACCGGGGCGAGACCGTGAACCCGGAGGTCAACCGGACGTCCCTGCCGCCCATGGGCGCCGCCCAGCGCGCGGCGGCCGACTCCGCGGTGCGCACCTTCGCCCACGACGCCGCGGACGGGGCCGCGGAGCCGTGGACCCGGTCGGTCCGGCAGGCCGCGCGCACCCACGAGCAGAAGCTGCCGGACGCGATCGACCAGGCCGTGGCCCGCACCGACTTCCGGGCCGGGCGCAACTCCTGGTGGTGGCTCGT
Organism: Kocuria aegyptia; assembly: GCF_039530085.1. Lineage (NCBI taxonomy): Bacteria > Bacillati > Actinomycetota > Actinomycetes > Micrococcales > Micrococcaceae > Kocuria > Kocuria aegyptia. The sequence continues at coordinate 83,948 of NZ_BAAAOA010000032.1, read as the reverse complement.
CTTCGACGTCGTCCAGTGGCTCGCGATGCTCGCGGTGGTCGCGGGCCTGGTGTGGCTGCTGGGGCTGTTCCTGCTCGAGTGGTTCCAGATCCCCGTCCCGCCGCCCCCGTACGTCGAGGGCTTCCCGCTGCCCGTGCCCACGCTGCTCGTCCTCGCCGGGGTGGTGCTCGGGATCTTCGTGGCCCTGACCGGCCGCGTCCTCGCCGGCTTCGGTGCCCGGATGCGGGAGCGCACGGTGCGGCGCCGGCTGCGGGCGTCGGTGGCCGAGGCGGGCCGGCGCACGGTCGTCGACCCCGTGCGGTCGGAGCTCGAGGCCTTCGCCGCCTTCCGGAGGGCCCTGGCCGTCCTGCGCGGCTGAACCGCGGATCGACGCCCACACCGTGCCGGGGGAGTCGCTCTCAGCCGCGGCCGCCGGCCGGGCGGAGCGCGAGGATCCATCCGCCCGCGACGCCGATGGCGAGCAGGACGATCACGAAGCCCGCGGCGGGCGCGCCCGCCCACTCCAGGACGTCGCCGTGGCGCAGCAGGGCCACGACCTGCAGCAGGGCGAAGGCCAGGGCGCTCAGGCCGAGGGGGCGGACGGTGCGCGCGTCGCCCCTGGACAGCGCGTACGCGGCCGCCCACCCGAGGCCGACCAGCCAGGCCCCGACCGCTCGGGCCGTCAGCGCGGTCAGGGTCCACGGCCACAGCGTCGCGGCCTGCGCGGGCAGGAGCAGGAGCGCGGCCCCGGCGAGCAGCAGCACGGCGGCGACCCCCGCCAGGAGCAGCCGCAGCCCGGTGGGCAGCGGGGCCCGGGCCTCCGTCCCGGCAGCGGCGGCCGGCGGCCGGGACCGCGCCTGCACCCGTCCGATGACGAGCATCGCCACGGGCACGGCGGCGTAGACGACCAGCCAGGTCCAGGTCGCGACCCGGGCGAGGAACGGGTGGTCGGGGGAGAGGTGGAACCGCTCGAGGTGGAGCAGGGTCACGCCGAGGGTCAGGGCCGTGAAGACGAACACGGGCCAGACGGCCAGTTTCGCCCGGTCCCAGCCGGCGGAGCGCGCGCCGGCCACCTCCAGGACGGCGCTCGACCAGTACGCCGCGCCCAGGAAGACCGCGGTCATGGGCGGGTCGATCGTCCAGGCGAACCACTCCGCCGTGCGCAGCGGGAACACGTACAGCAGCAGCCCCGCGAGGAACACCAGGAAGGCGGCGGTGCGGAGCAGGCGCCGCATGGACGGGACCAGCGGCGCGGCATCAGCCGGGGAGCGCATCACCGGCCGGCTTCTGCGGCGCGGCCCGCGGGGTCCCCGCCGGGGCCGGGGCGGTCGGCGGGTGCTGGGCCAGATAGCCGTGCAGGAGCGAGATCACCGTGGCGCCGTCCCCGACGGCGGTCGCCACTCTCTTGATCGAGCCGGCCCGGACGTCGCCGATCGCGAAGACCCCGGGCATGCTGGTCTCCAGGAGCAGCGGCGGCCTCGCCGGTCCGCCGGAGACGGCGTCCTCGATCTCCCGGGTGCCGCCCGTGCGCAGGAACCCGGCGGGGTCGCGCTGCACCGTCTCGGGCAGCCACGACGTCCGCGGCACCGAACCGATCAGCACGAACAGCGCGGCCGCCTCGATCTCCTCGGGGGCCGCGCCGCCGGGGCGCCCCGTGGCGGCGACCTCGATGGCGGCGAGGCCCCCGTCCCGTTCGCGGGCGCCCACGACCTCGGTTCCGTAGCGGATCATCACGTTCCTGGTCGCCCTGAGCTGGGCGATGAGATAGCTCGACATGCTGGCGGCCAGGGTCGGTCCCCGCACCAGCAGCGTCACGTGCTTCGCGTACTTCGCGATGTGCAGGGCCGCCTGACCGGCCGAGTTCCCGCCGCCCACGACGCAGGCCGCCTGCCCGACCAGCGACGGCGCCTCGGAGACCGCGGCGCCGTAGAAGACGCCCCTGCCGACCAGTTCCTCGCACTGAGGCACGCCGAGGCGGCGGTAGTCCACCCCGGTGGCCACCACGACCGTACGGGCCCGCACGACACCGCCGTCGGACGTCGCCACCGTGCGCACGGCCCCGTCCGCGCCGAGGCTCTGCACCTGCCGCATGAACAGGAAGTAGGTGCCGAAGACCCAGGCCTGCTGGAAGGCGCGGTAGGCGAGGTGGGCGCCGCTCACCCCGCGGGAGAAACCGGGATAGTTGCGGATGAGCGAACTGGTGCCTGCCTGACCGCCCACCGCCTGCTGCTCCACGACGATCGTGGAGAGGCCCTCGGACGAGGCGTACACCGCCGCCGCGAGCCCGGCCGGGCCGGCCCCGACGATGGCGACGTCGAAGACCTTGTCCGTGGGCGGTGGCCGGTTCACCCCGATCGCGTCGGCGATCTCCGGGTCGCCGGGATTCACCAGGACGGTCGGCGGCGAGGTGAACTGCAGCACCAGCACCGGCAGCGGGGGGTCGTGCAGGCCCAGGCTCTCCAGCATCCGCTGCGTCGCCGGGGACGCGACCGGGTAGAAGCCCACCGGGATGTGGTCGCGGCCGAGGATGTCCCGCAGCGCGTGGGTGCGTTCGTCGTGCTGCTCCCCGATCAGGCGGATCGCCTCGAAGCCTCCCCCCTGGCCGAGGTGCCAGTCGTCGAGGGCGTCGGTGATGGCGCCGTGGAACTCCTCGTCCCGCGGCTGCTCGGGACGAAGCACGAGCAGATCGGCGTGGCCCTGGGCGAGGGCCCGGAACACGGCCGGGGCGCTGGCGAAGTCGCCCCAGACGACCGCGACAGCCCGTTTGGCGGCCGGGTGATCCGCGTAGGCGCGGCGCAGGAAGTCCAACCCGGCGCGGTCGGCCGGGCCGTAGCACCCGACGATGAGGGCCACCGTGCGTCTCCAGTGCCGGAGGCCGGCGAGCACCGCCCGGGCGTGGGGGTAGTCGTTGCAGACCACGACCTCGTAGTCGGAACCGTAGCGCCGGCGCAGCTCGCTGCCCAGGATGTTCCGGGAGACCGGGTCCTTGGTTGCCAACAGCATGACCGGAGCCGAATCGTCCATGGCCGCCACCTCCTGGTGGGTCCCTGGTCGGATGGCGCTCAGGCTACTCGCGCCGCACCGCGGGAACAAGAGCTCCTCGCCCGGGCCCGGCGGCCGGGGCACGCAGCCCGGGGGCGGCGCGGAGCACGCCGGGGGCGCCCGGGGGCCCGGTCCTGCGGCAGCGGCCTCCACCGGGACCGGCCACCGCAGGAGCCCGCCCCGCCGCGGGTCGAGGGCGGGGCGGGCCCCGGCTACTGGGTGGTGGCCCGGACCGCTTCCGTGAGCTGGCGCGCGGCCTGCACCACGACCTCGGCGTGCAGCCGGCCCGGCTGCCGGGTGAGCCGTTCGATCGGCCCGGAGATCGACACCGCCGCGATGACCCGGCCCGAGGGCCCGCGGACCGGCGCCGAGACGGAGGCGATCCCCGGTTCGCGCTCGCCCAGCGACTGCGCCCAGCCCCGGCGGCGCACCCCGGCCAGCACGGTCGCGGAGAACCGCGCGTGGCGCAGGCCCTCCAGCAGGCGGTCGTGGTCCTCCCACGCGACGAGCACCTGCGCGGCGGAGCCCGCCTTCATCGACAGCTGCGTGCCCACCGGGATCGTGTCCCGTAGCCCGATCGGCCGCTCGGCCGAGGCCACGCACACGCGCCAGTCCCCCTGCCGGCGGAAGATCTGCGCGGACTCCCCGGTGGCGTCCCGCAGGTTCATCAGGACAGGGCCGGCTGCGGCGATCAGGCGGTCCTCGCCGGCCGCGGACGCCAGCTCCACGAGCCGGGAGCCGAGCACGAACCGGCCCTGGATGTCCCGGCCCACGAACCGGTGGTGGGCCAGGGCCACGGCCAGCCGGTGCACGGTGGGACGGGCGAGTCCGGTGGCGCTCACCAGCTGCGCGAGCGTGGCCGGGCCGGCCTCGAGGGCGTCGAGGATCGTGGCGGCCTTGTCGACCACCCCCACACCGCTGGGCGCGGTGGTGGAGGCCAGGGCCAGCGCCTCCCCGGTGCCCTGCCCGCCGAGCGGCGTGCCCAGCGGGGCGCCGGACGGGTCCATGTGTCCAGATGTGTCCATGCACTGATACTGCCGTCTCAGAATATGAGAAGCAAGCCGGAAAGCTGGCCCGGCGCGGCCGGGGCGCCGACCATGGAGGGAACACCTCGCACAGGCAGCACGGAAGGATCCGCCATGCCGGACTACCAGTCCTCGACCCCCGCCACGACCCCCGCCACGACCCCCGCCACGGCCTCCGGGGCCGCGGGCGGGCGCACCCTCGCCGAGAAGGTCTGGGCGGACCACCTCGTGCGCCAGGGCGAGGACGGGCGGCCGGACCTGCTCTACATCGACCTGCACCTGCTCCACGAGGTCACCTCGCCGCAGGCCTTCGAGGGACTGCGCCTGGCGGGCCGTCCGCTGCGCCGTCCCGAGCTCACGATCGCCACGGAGGATCACAACACGCCGACGCAGGACATCTTCTCCCGCATCGCCGACGACACCTCCCGCAAGCAGATCGAGACCCTGCGGGCCAACTGCGCCGAGTTCGGCGTGCGCCTGCACCCGCTCGGGGACGCCGAGCAGGGCATCGTGCACGTGGTGGGCCCCCAGCTGGGCCTCACCCAGCCCGGGATGACCGTGGTCTGCGGTGACTCCCACACCTCCACCCACGGCGCGTTCGGCGCGCTGGCCTTCGGCATCGGCACCTCCGAGGTCGAGCACGTGATGGCCACCCAGACGCTGCCGCTGGCCCCGTTCCGGACCATGGCCATCAACGTCGAGGGCACGCTGCGCCCGGGGGTGTCCGCCAAGGACATCATCCTCGCCGTGATCGCGAAGATCGGCACCGGCGGCGGACAGGGCTACGTCCTGGAGTACCGGGGCTCGGCCATCCGCGCCCTGTCCATGGAGGCCAGGATGACCATCTGCAACATGTCGATCGAGGCCGGGGCCCGCGCGGGCATGATCGCCCCCGACGAGACCACGTTCGCCTACGTCCAGGGCCGGCCGCACGCGCCCGAGGGCGCCGACTGGGACGCGGCCGTCGAGTACTGGCGGACCTTGCGCACCGACGAGGACGCCGTCTTCGACGCCGAGGTCTTCCTCGACGCGGACGAGCTCGAGCCGTTCGTCACCTGGGGCACCAATCCCGGCCAGGGCGTCCCGCTGTCCCGGTCCGTCCCCGATCCCGAGGACATCGGGGACGAGAACGACAAGGCCAACGCCCGCCGGGCCCTCGAGTACATGGGCCTGGCCGCCGGCACCCCCATGAAGGAGATCCGGGTGGACACCGTCTTCCTGGGCTCCTGCACCAACTCCCGGATCGAGGACCTTCGGGCGGCCGCGGAGATCGTCAAGGGCCGCGCCAAGGCCGAGAACGTGCGGATGATGGTGGTGCCCGGCTCCGCGAAGGTGCGGCTGCAGGCCGAGGCCGAGGGCCTGGACCGGGTGTTCAAGGAGTTCGGCGCGGACTGGCGCTTCGCGGGCTGCTCCATGTGCCTGGGGATGAACCCGGACCAGCTGGCCCCCGGCGAGCGGTGCGCCTCGACGTCGAACCGCAACTTCGAGGGCCGGCAGGGCAAGGGCGGGCGCACCCACCTCGTCTCGCCCGTGGTGGCCGCCGCGACCGCCGTGCGCGGCACGCTGTCCTCCCCGTCCGACCTCGAGCCCGCCGGCGCCGCCACGGACCTCGCGTCCACCGGCGCCTGAGCCCTCGACCCGAAGCCCAGAAAGGTCCTGCCATGGAGAAGTTCACCACCCACCGGGGTGTCGGCGTCCCGCTGCGCCAGTCCAACGTGGACACCGACCAGATCATCCCGGCCGTCTACCTCAAGCGGATCACCAAGACCGGGTTCGAGGACGCCCTGTTCGCCGCCTGGCGCAAGAACGAGGAGTTCGTGCTCAACCAGGAGCCCTACCGGCACGGCTCCGTGCTGGTGGCCGGGCCCGACTTCGGCACCGGCTCCTCCCGCGAGCACGCGGTGTGGGCGCTGCGCGACTACGGCTTCCAGGTCGTCATCTCCTCGCGGTTCGCGGACATCTTCCGCGGCAACTCGGGCAAGCAGGGCCTGCTCGCCGCGCAGGTGGACCAGGCGGACGTCGAGCTGCTGTGGAAGCTGATCGAGGAGCACCCCGGCACCGAGATCGAGGTCGACCTCGAGTCCCGCACCGTGACATGCGACACGGTCACCGTGCCGTTCTCCATCGACGACTACACGCGCTGGCGGCTCATGGAGGGCCTGGACGACATCGGCCTCACCCTCCAGCGCGAGGAGGACATCGTCGCGTTCGAGGCCGCCCGTCCCGCGTTCAAGCCGACCACGCTGCCCGCCCGCACCTGACCCCGACACGCCCGGCACGGCCCGGCGGAGCCCCTGCGGCCCGCCGGGCCGTCGTGCTGTCCCGGACACGCACGACGCCCGTCCCTGTGCGAGGGCCCGCGCCGGGGAACCTACACTGTACGGGTGCCGCTCCCGCTCGGGGGCGGCCCGGCAACAGCAGATCGGAAGGTCATGAGCAGCGCACTGCACATCACGGGCGGGATCCCCCTGTCCGGGCAGGTCACCGTGCGAGGTGCCAAGAACCTCGTCCCCAAGGCCATGGTGGCTGCCCTCCTGGGCTCGACACCGTCCGTCCTGGCGAACGTGCCCGAGATCAAGGACGTCCAGGTCGTCACCAACCTGCTGGCGCTGCATGGGGTCGACGTGGGGCGCGAGGACGGCCGGCTGGCCCTGGACCCCAGCAACGTCACCACGGCGCGGCACGCGGACATCGACGCCCACGCCGGGGACTCCCGGATCCCGATCCTGCTGTGCGGGCCCCTGCTGCACGCCATCGGCGAGGCGTTCATCCCCGACCTCGGCGGGTGCAAGATCGGTGACCGGCCCATCAACTACCACCTCGACGTGCTGCGCCACTTCGGCGCCCGGGTCGAGAAGCTCGAGTCGGGGATCCGGATGAGCGCCCCGCACGGCCTGCACGGCGCCAAGGTCGAGCTGCCCTACCCCTCGGTCGGCGCGACCGAGCAGGTGCTGCTCACCGCCACCCGGGCCGACGGTCACACCGAGCTGCGCGGCGCGGCCACCGAGCCGGAGATCATGGACCTGATCGCGATCCTGCAGAAGATGGGCGCCATCATCACCGTCCAGACCGACCGGGTGATCCGCATCGAGGGCGTTCCCGAGCTCACCGGCTACCGGCACCGGGCCATGCCCGACCGCATCGAGGCCGCCTCCTGGGGCTCGGCCGCGCTCGCCACCGGCGGCGACATCTTCGTGGCCGGGGCCCGGCAGTCCGACATGATGACGTTCCTCAACACGTTCCGGAAGATCGGCGGCGGCCTGGACATCACCGAGGACGGCATCCGCTTCTACCACCCCGGCGGGGACCTCAATCCGCTCATCGTGGAGACCGACGTCCACCCGGGGTTCATGACCGACTGGCAGCAGCCGCTCGTCGTCGCCCTCACCCAGGCCAAGGGCGTGTCCATCGTCCACGAGACCGTCTACGAGAACCGCTTCGGCTTCACCGGGGCCCTCAACCGGATGGGGGCCACGATCCAGCTGCACCGCGAGTGCCTGGGCTCCGTGCCGTGCCGCTTCGGGCAGCGCAACTTCGTGCACTCGGCCGTGATCTCCGGGCCGACCCCGCTGCAGGCGTCCGAGATCAACATCCCCGACCTGCGCGGCGGCTTCTCCCACCTGATCGCCGCCATGGCGGCCGAGGGGGTTTCCCACGTCACGGGCGTCGAGCTGATCAAGCGCGGCTACGAGCACTTCACCGACAAGCTGGCGGGGCTCGGGGCCTCGTTCGAGCTCGACGGCGAGTGAGCCGGGCCCGCCGATGAGCCGCACCTCGAACCGCCGCCTGTTCCGCGTGCTCGCGGGCGCCGTCAAGCCGGCCTACCGGCTGGTGGCCCGGCTGCGCTGGACGGGGGAGCGGCACCTGCCGCCCGGGGGAGGGTTCATCGTGGTGCCCAACCACCTCACCGAGCTCGATCCCCTGACGGTCGCCATCACGCTCTACGACAACGGGATCATGCCGCGGTTCCTGGCGAAGGAGTCGCTGTTCCGCGCCCCCGGGGTCGGGGCGGTGCTCCGGGCCACGGGCCAGGTCCCCGTGCTGCGCGGCACGGCCGACGCCGCGGCGGCGCTCACGGCCGCCCGCGCGGAGCTCGCCTCGGGCGGCGCCGTGGTGATCTATCCCGAGGGGACCCTCACCCACGACCCCGACCGCTGGCCGATGACCGGGCACACCGGCGCCGTGCGGCTGGCCCTGGCCACCGGGGTCCCGGTGGTCCCCGTCGCGCACTGGGGGGACCAGGAGATCCTCGACCACGACCGCTCCACCGGCCGGCGCACGGTCAGTCTCTTCCCCCGCAAGGACGTGCGCGTGCGGATCGGGCCGCCGGTGGACCTCTCACCGTGGCGGGACGACGTCCCCGACCTGACCCGCCCGGTGGGCCGGCACGCGGCACGGCTCGAGGAGGCCACCGACGCCGTCATGCACGCCGTGGCCCGGGAGCTCGCGGTGCTGCGCGGGACGGACGCGCCCGCCGCCCTCCGGGACCGCCGCCGAGGAGTCGGCCTGTGACGCGGCCCGGGACGACCACAGCGCTCCCCGGCGGCCTGCCCGTGGCCGGGCCGCGCCGGATCGCCGTCCTCGGTGCCGGGTCCTGGGGCACGACCTTCGCCAAGATCCTCGCCGACAGCGCCCGGGAGTCCGCGCACGCCCGCGCCGAGCCGATCGGGCGGACCGTGGCGCTGTGGGGACGCAGCGCCACCGCGATGGACCACACCGCGCGCACCCGCGTCAACGACCGCTACGTCCCCGGCATCCGGCTGCCCGAGCGCCTCGAGATCACCGCCGACCTGGTCGCCGCCGTGCGCGGGGCGGACCTCGTGGTCCTCGCCCTGCCCGCCCAGTCGCTGCGGGCCCAGCTGGCCGCCGTGGCAGGGCACCTCGAACGGGACGCCGTGGTGCTGTCCCTCGCCAAGGGTCTCGAGCGGGACACGGGGATGCGGATGAGCGAGGTGGTCGCCGAGGAGCTGGGACGGGACACCGGCCTGGGCTCCCAGCACTGGCGGGAGCGCACGTGCGTGCTCTCCGGGCCCAACCTGGCCATGGAGATCGCCGAGGAGCAGCCCACGGCCTCCGTCGTGGCCGGTCCGGCCACGGAGCTGGCCACCTGGGTGGCGCACGCCTGCCGGACCCGCTACTTCCGTCCCTACACGAACACGGACGTGGTGGGCACCGAGATCGGCGGCGTCGTCAAGAACGTCATCGCCCTCGGCGTGGGCATCGCCGACGGCCGCCACTTCGGGGAGAACTCGAAGGCCTCCATCATCACCCGCGGGCTGGCCGAGACCACCCGGCTCGCGCTCGCCCTCGGCGGCCGGCTCGAGACCCTCTCCGGTCTCGCCGGGCTGGGGGACCTCGTGGCCACCTGCTCCTCACCGCTGTCCCGCAACCGCACCGCGGGCCGGCTCCTCGGCCTGGGCCTCACCCCCGGGGAGGTCCAGGAGGAGATGACGCAGACCGCGGAGGGCATCAAGTCCGCCCCGGCCGTGCTCGCCCTGGCCCGCCGCCACGGCGTCGACATGCCCATCACCGGGGCCGTCGTGGACATCCTCCGCGAGGAGATCACCATCGACGACGTCGCCCCGCTGCTGCTGGGCCGAGAGATCAAATCCGAAGGGACCGCCCCATGACCCCCCGCCCCTGCGTCGCCGTGCTGTTCGGCGGACGCTCCAGCGAGCACTCCATCTCCCTCATCACGGCGCGCGGGGTGCTGCGCGCCATCGACCGGGAGAAGTGGGACGTGGTGACCGTCGGCATCGCCACCTCCGGCGAGTGGTTCCTCTGCCCGCAGGAGGAGCTGGAGGCCCTGCTGGACGCGAACCCGATCGCCGAGCTGCCCGTGGGCGACGAGCTCGTGAGCCTGCCGCTGAAGGTCGGGGAGAGCGAGCTCATCGTGCGCCAGGACGGCCCCTGCGGGCAGACCGTCAGCCGGGACCGGCACATCGACGTGGTGCTGCCCCTGCTGCACGGCCCGTTCGGCGAGGACGGCACCCTGCAGGGCCTGCTCGAGCTCGCGGACCTGCGCTACGTGGGCTGCGGCGTCACCGCCTCCGCGGTGGGCATGGACAAGCACTTCATGAAGCTCGCCTTCGAGGCGGCGGGACTGGCGGTGGGCCCCTACACCGTGGTGACCGACCGGCAGTGGGCCCTCGACCCCCGGGGCGTGCGCGAGCGCATCGCCGCGCTGGGCTTCCCCGTCTTCGTCAAGCCCGCCCGCGCGGGGTCCTCCTTCGGCATCACGAAGGTGGACTGCGCCGAGGAGCTGGACGCCGCGATCGAGACCGCCCGCGAGCACGACCGCAAGCTCGTGGTCGAGGCGGGGATCGTGGGCCGGGAGATCGAGTGCGCCGTCCTCCAGGGCCGCGGGACCGGCGCCGCCCGGACCTCCATGCCGGGCGAGATCGAGATCGTCGACGAGCACGCGTTCTACGACTTCGAGGCGAAGTACGTCTCGCAGGCCTCCGCGAGGCTCAGCTGCCCCGCGGACCTGCCGCAGGAGGCGATCGGGACGATCCGCCGCAACGCCGTGACCGCCTTCGAGGCGCTGGACGGGGAGGGCCTGTGCCGCGCCGACTTCTTCTACACCCCCGACGGCCGGGTGGTCATCAACGAGATCAACACGATGCCGGGGTTCACGCCGATCTCGATGTACCCGCGGATGTGGGCTGCGTCCGGCCTCGACTACGCGGAGCTGATCGACGAGCTCCTGGGCCTCGCCCTGGAACGGCCGGTGGGGCTGCGCTGAGCCGCCGGCCCGAGCCGGGGGCGCAGGCGTGCCCGCGGCTCAGGAAGCGGGCGACGCGGTGACGACGACGTTCTTGCCGACCGCGTCCTGGGTGTAGCAGCTGATGAGCACGATGCGGTTCGGCACGACCCGCCAGATGTCGCTGTCCTTGAGCGTGTCCTTCTCGTAGGTGGTCACCGAGTCCACCACGTAGTCCAGGGTCCCGTCCACGGTCTCGACCTCGAGCTCCTCGCCGACCAGGGCGGGGTCGCTCAGCTTGTTGAAGGGCAGCTCCACCTTGTCGTAGCTGTGCCCGGCGATGTACGTGGTGTTCGTCGACCCCTCGCCCGGCATCCCGTACGGCGTGAGCCGGTAGCCGCTGTAGGTCTGCGGCGGCACGAGCGAGCCGTCCGCGAGGTCCTCGTCCGTCGGGTCGTAGGGCAGCACGTCGGCGTCGAAGCCGGCCGAGTCGATGCTCAGGCGCAGCGGCGACGCCGCGGAGGGCACGTGCCCCAGGAAGGTCTGCGCGAGGAACCACTGGTTCATCAGCGCGACCCACAGCAGGGCGGCGCACAGCGTCAGCACGGCCGCGCGCCGGGCCAGCGGATCCCGCTCCGGGGCCCGGCCGGAGCGCGGTGGTCCCGCCACGGTGCTCGTTGCCATGCTGTGCCGTCCTCCTCGTTCCGGGTGCGCCGGGGCCGTCCCGGAACTCGGGCCCGTCCTGGACCGCCCTGTCCGGTCCATGTCCGGTGGCGCCGCCCTGTCGTCCCGTCCCGGGCCGCTCGGCCGGGTCCTGCCGCCCGGTGCGGTCGCACCGGGCACGGTGCCGTGCCGGTGCCGCCCCGTGGGCGCCACCGGCACGGCACGCGGCTCAGGTGGTGCTGCGCCCGAGCCGCCGGGCCCGGAGCGCGAGCGCCCCGGGAAGGGCCACGGCCACCGCGAGCAGGCCCACGATCACCCCGGCCCCGGCCGACTGCCCCAGCGGGGCGGCGGTGAGGCGCGTGTCCACGTTGAGCCCCGGGTTCGCGGCCCCCGCGACCTCCTGGGGCGCGAGCTCGGGGACCGCGGCCTGCTGGACCGCGGACCCGGCCGGCGCGACGGGTGCCGCGTCGGCCGGCGCCGGTGCCTCCGGCGCCACGTCGGCGACGAACGGGGCCGGGGCCTCCGCCGGTGCCGGCGGGACCACCGCGGCCGCCGGGACGTCCGCAGGCGCGGCGGCCGGGACGTCCGCGGGTGGCGGGGCCGGCAGGTCGGGCGCGGCCACGTCGGCGACGACCGGTGCCGGCCCGGGGACCGGGGCCTCCGCCGGCGGAGCCGCCTCGGCGCCCAGGAGCGCGGCGGCCGGGACGTCCGCGGGCACCGCGGCCGGCAGCTCCACCACGGCGCCGGCCCCCTCGGCGGATGCGGCCGCGCCCGGTGGGGCGTCGACCGGCGGGGCGTCGCCCGGTGCGGCGACGGCCGACGGGACGCCCAGGAACAGGCCCCCCACCAGCACGCTCGCCGAGGCACCGGCAACAGCCAGTCTTCTCGTAGTTGTCATGTCGATGTGTCTCCTGTATCCCGTCGTCGGCCCGGGCCCACCCCAGGACCGCCAGCACGCCGCACGGTCCCACCGGGATCGTTTCCGCGCCCCCGCGCGGACGGACCCCCGGCACGCCGTGCGGCTCGTCGTTCGGCCCGGACGGACCGTGCGTCCGCCCCCGGGGCCGGAACCCCTGCCGAAGAACAGCTGTGCTGTTAACTATCGTCCACCAGCCGGCATTAGCAAGGGCGAACTGCTACGTGACGGGAGGAGTCGGACGCCCCGCGCCGGCCGCGGAGACCTCCGCAGGGCCCGTCCCGGCCGGTGGTCCGGGGATGCCGGCGCCGGACGATCCCCGGTCGTGCCGCCGCGGGACAGCACTAGTGGGGACACGGATCGGGTCGCCACTGCCGTTAGCTGGTGCACATGATGGGGGAGGGACGTGGTCCCGCGGCGGCCGTCCGGGGGGACGGGCGCTCCGACAGGGGGGAATCCGATGACGTCCGCGGTGCTCGAGGCCGAGAACCTGATCAAGATCTATGGCCGGGGGGACACCCGCTTCGCCGCGCTGCGCGGCGTGGATCTGCGGATCCGGCACGGGGAGTCCGTGGCCGTCGTCGGGAAGTCCGGTTCCGGCAAGTCGACGCTGATGCACCTGCTCGCGCTGCTCGACGCGCCGACCCACGGCACGGTGTCCCTGGACGGCAGGCCGGCGGCGTCGATGACCGCCCGTGAGCTCAACGAGACGCGCAACGCCGCGTTCGGTTTCGTGTTCCAGCAGTTCTACCTGACCCCGGACCAGACGGTCCTGGAGAACGTGGTCCTGCCCCTGCGGATTGCCGGTGTCCGTCCGGCCGCGCGCCGGCGCCGGGCCCTGGACGTGCTGGAGCGCCTGGACGTGGCGGAGAAGGCCGCCAGCCGCGCCACCGACTTGTCGGGCGGGCAGAAGCAGAGGGTCGCGATCGCCCGCGCCCTGGTCAACGACCCGTGCGTGATCTTCGCGGACGAGCCGACGGGCAACCTCGACTCGGCCACCGGTGCGGCGGTCCAGGACCTCCTGTTCGACCTCCACCGGGAGCGCGGCATCACCCTGGTCGTCGTCACCCACGACGAGGACCTCGCCCGGCGCTGCGGCCGCCAGGTGCACCTGCACGACGGTCTCGTCGTGGACGCCCCCGCCCCTGCCGCCGACGGCGGGACGGGTGACGGCGGGACGGGCGACGGCGGGACGGGCGACGAGGTCGTCGTCGCAGCGGCCGGGGGCGCCCGGTGAGATGGCCCGACCTGCTCGGCTCCGCGGTCGCCAACACCCGGCGCGCCAGGATCCGCGCCACCCTGACCGTGCTCGCCGTCTTCATCGGTGCGTTCGCCCTGACCCTCACGTCCGGCATGGGCACGGGCGTGAACCGGTACATCGACGACACCGTGGCGGCGTTCGGCGACTCCGACGCCCTCTACGTCCAGAAGTCGCAGCCCCTCATCGAGCTGTCCTCGACCTCGGGTCCCCGGGAGTACGATCCGGACACCACCCGGATCCGGACGGGGTTCGGGGTGTCCTTCGAGGGGCTGACGCCCGAGGACATCGAGGCCATCGAGGAGATCGACGGGGTGCGGTCGGTGAAGCCCATGTACTCCGTGGCCCCCACCTACCTGGAGGCCGCCGACGGCGGCCGCTACCAGCTCTCCCCGGGGATCCCCGTGGACGCCGTGGGCCTGCAGATGGTGGCCGGCGGAGCACCGGCCACCGGGCGGGACGAGATCGCGGTCCCCGAAAGCTGGGTCGCCGACCTGGGCTTCTCCTCCGCGGGAGAGGCCGTCGGAGGCCGCGTCGACGTGGTGATGACCAACATGGCAGAGCAGGACCGGGCGTTCCCGGCCACGATCTCCGGCGTGACTCAGGCCAGCCTCGTCGGGACCTCCCTGAACCCCATCCCGTCGGACTCCTTCAACGAGCGGCTCTACGACTACCAGGTCAGCGGCGCCCCCGAGGAGGTCCCCGAGAGCTTCGCGATGGCCACGGTCACGGTCGAGGACATGGCGCTGGCCCCCGGGATCCAGGCCCGCCTGGAGGACCAGGACATGCTCGGGCTGACGGTGGAGGACCAGCTCGGCATGTTCCGCACCGTCATCAACGCCATCGTGTGGATCCTCAACGCCTGCGCGGTCATCGCGCTCGTGGCCGCCGGGCTCGGCATCGTCAACACCCTGCTCATGTCGGTGCAGGAGCGGACCCGCGAGATCGGCCTGATGAAGGCCATGGGCATGAGCGGGGGCAGGGTCTTCGGCCTGTTCTCCCTCGAGGCCGTCTTCATCGGGTTCCTCGGGGCGGTCGTCGGCGCCGTCACGGGTGTCGTCGGCGGGTCGGTCCTCAGCGGCGCGCTGGCCGACGGGTTCCTGTCCGGGCTGCCGGGGCTGTCGCTGTTCGCGTTCGAGTCGTGGCGGGTGGCACTGATCGTGCTCTCGGTGATGGGGATCGCGTTCCTGGCCGGGACGATCCCCGCCGTCCGGGCCGCGCGGAAGGATCCCATCGCCTCCCTGCGCCACGAGTGACCGGGCGCGCCCGGGCCGGAGGTCTCAGCCCTCGCACTCGATGCAGTACCGGACGCCGTCCTTCTCGCGGGCGAGCTGGCTGCGGTGGCGGACCAGGAAGCAGGACATGCAGGTGAACTCGTCGTCCTGCTCGGGCACCACCTGGATCAGGAGCTCCTCCTGGGACAGATCCGCCCCGGGCAGGTCGATGCCCTCCGCCGTGTCCGAGTCGTCGACGTCGATCGCCGGGCTCTGCGCGGTGGCGCTGCGCTGCGCCTGGATCACCTCGAGGGACTCGTTGGCGGGCTCGTCCTCGGGCTTGACGCGGGGCTCGTCGTAATCGGTTGCCACGGATGTGCCTCCTTCTGGGCGTGGTGCGGTCGCGTGCGTGTCCACGCCACAACCCGGCGGGGCATGGGCCTATTCCCGAGCCCCCGGGCCGCCGCGGCGGAGGTCACGGCGGCCTCCGGCCCGCCTGCGGGTCAGAGCCCCTCCACGGTGTCCTGGAGGTCCAGGCAGCGGCGCTCGGCGGGGATCTGCTCCACCGCGGAGCCCAGCTCCACGAGCAGGGTGGAGGAGGCCACGGCGGCGCTGTCGAAGACCACCTCGACCGCCGGGTCCCGGCCGTAGGTCGTGGCGGTCCACGTGCTCCCGTCCTCGTCCTGGCGGATCAGCCAGTCGACGGCGTTGACGGAGGAGCAGGCGTCCGTGGTGGGCCCCGGCGGTGTCACCCCGCACCGCACGACCGCCGCCGTGGGCTCGCCGTAGGCCGTGGTGGCCTGGCTCGTGGTCTCCCGCCGGTCGTGCTCGCCGACGGTCTCCGGCATGGCCAGCATCGCCGGGGCGCACCCGGGGTCGGCGGCGTTCTCGGCGGGGTCCACGGTGACGGCGGGGGAGCACCCCGTCAGGACCGCCACCAGGGCGCCCGCCCCGAGCACGGCACGGGCGGATCGGGACAGGGAGGACGAGGGCATGCCCCCAGCGTAATCCTCGGGCGGCTCCGTTCCCGCGTCCGGGGCCCTCGTTAGGATGAGCGCCATGACCCGACCCCCAGCGGAGCAGCCCCTCGTGCCCGACGCCCCGCCTGGGCCGGTGCCCACCGTCGGGGAGCTCTCCGAGGCCGAGCTGCTCGAGCGCGTGCTCCCGCTGCTCCTGCGGCCCGCCGCCGCGCCTGCCGGGGCGGACCAGGTGCTGCTCGGCCCCGGCGACGACTGCGCCGTGGTCGCGGCCCCGGACGGGCGGTACGTGATCACCACGGACACCCAGGTGCAGGACCAGGACTTCCGGCTCGCCTGGCCCGGCGGCGCGGTCACCACCGGCTACGACACCGGCGTGAAGTGCGCGGCGCAGAACCTCGCCGACGTCGCCGCGATGGGCGCCGTCCCCTCGGCCGTCGTCGTCTCGCTCACGCTGCCGCCCGGGACGCCCGTGTCCTGGCCCCAGGACTTCGCCCGCGGCCTCGTCGACGGGTTCGAGGCCATGGGCGCGGACCGCTGCGCCGTGGTCGGCGGGGACCTGGGCGCCGGCCGGGAGCTGTCGGTCACGGCCACGGTGACGGGCGACCTCGAGGGCCGGGACCCGGTGCGCCGGTCCGGGGCGGGGGAAGGCGGCACGGTCGCGCTCGCCGGGACCACCGGGCGGGCGGCCGCGGGCGTGGCGCTGCTCGAGGACCGCCGCTACCGGCCCGGCCAGGACGAGCTCCTGGACGGGCTCGCGGCCGCGCAGCTGCGGCCGTGCGCGCCCGTGCCCGCCGGGCCCGCGGCCGCCCGCGCCGGGGCCACCGCGATGATCGACCTCTCCGACGGCCTGCTCCGCGACGCCGGGAGGGTCGCCGCCGCCAGCGGCGTCGTCGTCGACCTCGACGGCGCGGCCGTGGCCGACCTCGCCCAGCCGCTCCGCCCGGCCGCCCGGCTCCTCGGGGCGGACCCCCGCGACTGGGTGCTGACCGGGGGCGAGGACCACGGGCTGCTCGCCGTGTTCCCCCGGGGCACGCCGCTGCCCGGCATGTTCCGTGCGATAGGCTCGTGTGCGCCCGCACCCCCCGCGCACGACGACACCCTGCCCCGGGTGCTGGTCGACGGACGAGCGCCGCACCTCGCTCTCGGGCACCCGGTCGGCGAAGGATGGGATCACTTTGAACCATAGGATCGGATCGAACGCGGCCGTCATGCGGCGGTGGCTCGACCTGGCCCACCGTGATCTCGTGCGCCACAGCCCCGTCCTGAACGCCCTCAACGTCTTCCCGGTCGCGGACGCCGACACCGGGACCAACCTCGCCACCACCGTGCGCGCCGCCGCCGAGGCCGCCGCCGTGCTCGAGACCGGCGACGTCGGGGAGCTGCTCTCCCTCGCCGGGCAGGCCGCCCTCGAGGAGGCCCGCGGCAACTCGGGCACCCTGTTCTCCGTCTTTCTCACGGCCGTGGGCCGCTCCCTCGAGGGGAGCACGAGGATGACCGCCGAGTCCGTGCGGCTGGCCCTCCACGCCGGTCACGTGCGCGCCTGGAGCGTCCTGACCGACCCCGTGGACGGGACCATGCTCTCCGTCCTGGAGGCGGCCGCCGCCGTGCCCGTGCCGCAGGGCGTGGAGGAGGGGTCCAACCAGCAGCTGAAGGAGTTCCTGGCCGGTGTCAGCACCGCCGCCCGCGCCGCGGTCCTCGTGACCCCGGACCAGCTCGAGATCCTCCGGGAGACCGGCACCGTCGACGCCGGCGCGCTCGGCATGCTGGTGGTCTTCGACGCGCTGGCCCGCACCGTGGGCGGTGACGACGCCGGCGACGAGAAAGCCCTCGACGCGCTGATCGACGCCGCCGAGGCCCGGGCCGCCCGCGCCCAGGACGCCCCGCACGCCGTGCACGGCGGGGTGGAGGTGATGTGCACCGTGGAGCTGACTCCGCTGGACGCCGCGGAGCTGCGCCACGAGCTCAGCGAGGTGGGCACCAGCGTGATCATGAGCGCGGTGACCGAGACGGGGGACGGCTACCGGTGGCGCGTCCACGTCCACGTGCCGCGGCCCGAGGACGCCCTCACGGTGATCGGCGCCCGCGGCAAGGCCGTCAATCTCACGGTCACCTCCCTCTCGGAGGCGGACGGATGAGGCACCCCTGAGATGACCCGATCCCACGGCGGCCGGGCGTTCCCCGACCCGGTCCCCGAGCTCGACCAGCCGCTGGCCCGGCTGCTGGGCCGCACCACGGCCGACCAGCTGGCCCGGCAGCTCTCGGTGTCCACGATCGGGCAGCTGCTCGACCACTTCCCCCGCCGGTACATGCCGCGGGGCGAGCTCACCCCGTTCTCGGAGCTGCGCATCGACCAGCAGGTGACCATCGTGGCCGAGGTCGTGCACGCCTCCACCCGGCAGATGCGCTCCCGCCGCGGGTCCATCACGGACGTGGTGATCACCGACCGCGCCTCCTCCGACCCGCAGCGGCTCTTCGCCGACGACGACCCGGGCCCGGGCCGGACGATGCGGCTGAGCTTCTTCAACGCCTGGACCGCCGCCCGGGACCTGCCCCCGGGCACGCACGCCCTGTTCTCCGGGAAGGTCGGGCTGTACAACGGCGCCGTGACCATGACCAACCCGCACTACGCGATCCTCGACCCGGATGCCCCCGAGGCCGGTGAGACCGCCGAGGAGCGCGCGGGCCGGCCCATTCCCATCTACCCGGCCACGGCCAAGCTGACCACGGACAAGATCGCCCGCGCCGTGCACTCGCTGCTGCCCGTCGTGGACTTCGGGGCGGTCCCCGACCCGCTGCCGGACGGGATCCGGGAGCGGGAGGGGCTCATGGGGCTCGAGGAGGCGTACTGGCAGGTCCACCGCCCCCGGGACACCCGTGCCCACGGGGAGGCGCGCCGCCGGTTCCGCTACCAGGAGGCGTTCCTGCTCCAGTGCGCCCTGGCCCGCCGCCGCGCCGAGCTCGCCGCGCACCCCACCACCGCCCGCCCGGGCGTTCCCGGCGGGATGCTCGCCCGGTTCGACGCCGGGCTGCCGTTCGAGCTCACCGCCGGGCAGCGCGCCGTGGGGGAGGAGCTCGCCGCCGAGCTCGCCGGCACCCACCCCATGAACCGCCTGCTCCAGGGCGACGTCGGCTCGGGCAAGACGCTCGTGGCCCTGCGCGCGATGCTGCAGGTCGTCGACTCCGGTGCGCAGGCCGCGCTGCTGGCCCCCACGGAGGTGCTCGCCGCCCAGCACCACGGCTCCGTGGTCCGTTCCCTGGGCCCGCTCGCGCAGGCCGGCCAGCTCGGCGGGGACCCGGACGGCACGCAGGTCGTGCTCCTCACGGGGTCGATGGGCGCCGCGGCGCGCAAGCGGGCCCTGCTGCGGATCGCGTCGGGGGAGGCCGGGATCGTCATCGGCACCCACGCCCTGCTCTCGGAGGTCGTCCAGTTCGCCGACCTCGGACTGGTGGTGGTGGACGAGCAGCACCGTTTCGGCGTCGAGCAGCGCGACCGGCTGCGGGACAAGGCCGGGCGGCCCCCGCACCTGCTCGTGATGACCGCCACCCCCATCCCGCGGACCGTGGCGATGACCGTCTTCGGGGACCTGGACGTCTCCGTGCTGAACCAGCTGCCGGCGGGACGGCAGCCGATCGCCACCCACACCGTGGGGCTCGTGGAGCACCCGGGCTGGGAACGGCGCCTGTGGCGGCGCGCCCGGGAGGAGATCGACGCGGGCCGCCAGGTCTACGTCGTCGCGCCCAAGATCGGCGACGACGACGAGCCCCCGCCCCACGCCTCCCTCGCGGAGTCGGCCCTCGCCGCGGCCGCCGACGACGAGGAGTCGGAGTCGTCGATGGCGTCCGTCACCTGGATAGCGGAGCTCGTCGCCGCCGAGCCGGCCCTGGCGGGCGTGCACGCCGAGGTGCTGCACGGCCGGCTCGAGACGGACCGCAAGTCCCGCATCATGGAGGAGTTCGCGGCGGGGGGCGTGCAGCTGCTGGTGTGCACCACCGTGGTCGAGGTCGGCGTGGACGTGCCCAACGCCACGCTGATGATCATCGTCGACGCCGACCGGTTCGGCATCTCCCAGCTGCACCAGCTGCGCGGCCGGATCGGGCGCGGTGGGCACGCCGGGACGTGCCTGCTCGTCACCCGGCGCCCCGCCGAGCACCCGTCGCGGGAGCGGATCGAGGTGGTGGCCGGTTCCACGGACGGCTTCGAGCTGGCCCGGGCGGACCTCGAGCTGCGCCGCGAGGGCGACATCCTCGGCGCCGCCCAGTCCGGGGGCCGCTCGACCCTGCGCCTGCTGCGGGCCCTCGACGACGCGGAGCTCATCGAGCGCGCCCGCCGGGACGCCGTGACGATCCTCGGCGAGGACCCGCAGCTGCTCGAGCACCCGGAGCTGGCCGAGGCCATCGAGCGCTACCTGGACCCGGACGCCGAGGCGTTCCTGGAACGGGGCTGAGCCCCGTGCCGCAGAGCCACGACCCGCAGAGCCGGGACCGGCCCGAGCCCGTGCCGCAGAACATTGTGCCGCGGCCGGCAGGGCCGTCGAGCGCAGGAGAGGAGCACGCGTGAGCAGGATCATCGCCGGGGCGGCCGGAGGACTGCGCCTGCAGTCCGTGCCTGGCCGGGACACCCGGCCCACGACCGACCGGGTCAAGGAGTCGCTCTTCGCGCGGCTCGAGGCGTGGGGCATGCTCCGGGACGCCAGGGTCCTCGACCTCTTCGCGGGCTCCGGCGCCCTCGGCTGCGAGGCCGCGAGCCGGGGCGCGGCCGCCGTGACCCTCGTGGAGCGGCACGCGGGGGCGGCACGGGTCTGCCGGGCGAACGCCGGGACGGTCCACCGGGCCCTCGGGCGCGACGACGTCGTCCAGGTCCGGCACGGGGCGGTCGGCGCCTACCTCGCGGATCCCGCCGAGGGGCCGTGGGACCTGGTGCTGGCCGATCCGCCCTACCCGCTCCCGGACGCGGAGCTCGCCGCGGCCCTCGCGCCGCTGGTGGGACGGCTGCGGGAGGGCGGGGTGCTGGTGGTCGAACGCTCCACCCGGTCCCCGGAGCCCGCCTGGCCGGACGGCCTGCGCCGCTTCGAGCAGAAGCGGCACGGGGAGACCACCCTGTGGTTCGCCGAGACGGACGTCACATCCCCGCCGCCGACCGGCGCGCCGGACTGACACCTGCGCCGCTGGGCGCATGCGCTTTGACAAGATTCGACAGGCATCATCGAGCACGGGCCCCGGCCCGGGAGAGACGGAGGACGTCCATGAGGATCACGGTTCTGGGAACGGGCTACCTGGGGGCCACGCACGCCGCGTCGATGGCGGAGATGGGCTTCGAGGTGCTGGGACTGGACGTGGACCCGGAGAAGGTCGACGCCCTGTCCCGCGGCGAGCTGCCCTTCCACGAGCCGGGCCTGGGCGAGCTGCTGCGCAAGCACGTGGGCACCGGCCGGCTGCGCTTCACCACGAGCTACGAGGAGGCCGGTGCCTTCGGCGACGTCCACTTCGTCGGGGTCGGGACCCCGCAGCGGCCCGGCAGCTTCGCGGCGGACATGCGCTACGTCGACGCCGCCGTCGGCTCCATCGCCGCGGCCGCCACGAAGGACTGCGTGATCGCGGGCAAGTCCACCGTCCCCGTGGGCTCCGCACGCCGCCTGGCCGATCTGGCGAAGGCCTCCGCGCGCGACGGGGTGGACGTGGCGCTGGTGTGGAACCCCGAGTTCCTGCGCGAGGGCTACGCCGTGGAGGACACCCTGACCCCGGACCGGATGGTGCTGGGTGCCGAGGACCCGGCCGCCGAGGCCGTGATGCGCCGGGTCTACGCCCGGCAGCTGGAGGCCGGCGTCCCGCTGATCGTCACCGACTACGAGACGGCCGAGCTCGTCAAGGTCGCCGCCAACGCCTTCCTGGCCACCAAGATCTCCTTCATCAACGCCCTGTCCGAGCTCACCGAGGCGGTCGGCGGCGACATCCGCACCCTGGCCGACGCGATCGGCCTCGACGAGCGGATCGGGCGCAAGTTCCTCAACGCCGGCGTGGGCTTCGGCGGCGGCTGCCTGCCGAAGGACATCCGCGCCCTGCGGGCGAGGGCCGCGGAGCTGGGCGTCGAGCAGTCGGTGCGCTTCCTCGCCGAGGTCGACGACATCAACGTCCGCCGCCGCGGCCACACGGTGGAGACGGTCACCCAGATGCTCGGCGGCTCCGTGGTGGGCCGCCAGGTCGCCGTGCTCGGGGCGGCCTTCAAGCCGGACTCCGACGACGTGCGCGACTCCCCGGCCCTGGACATCGCCGCCCGGCTGCACTCGATCGGCGCCGAGGTGGCCGTCTACGACCCCAAGGCCAACGCCAACGCCGCCAAGCGCTATCCCCGGCTGGACTACGTGGACTGCCTCGAGGCCGCCGTCACCGGGGCCGAGGTCGTGGTGCTGCTGACCGAGTGGCCCGAGTTCAAGACGATGACCCCGGAGCAGCTCGACCCGCTGGTCGCCGTCCCGCAGATCCTCGACGGCCGCAACGTGCTCGATCCCGACCGCTGGACCGCGGCGGGCTTCACCTACCGGGCCCTGGGCCGCCGGGCGGCCGCCGTCTGAGCCCGCCCGTCGGGACGACCCCGGGCGCTCTGTGCCGCACGGTCACGGCCGCCGCGGCCGCGGCGGCCGTGACCGTGCGGGCGGGCGGTCAGTCCCCGTACTTCTCGAAGATCAGGTCGTCCGTGTTCTTGTCCAGCTGCATCGAGCTGCTGTGCTGGATGAGCCGGGCCACCGTGCTCGCCTCGTCCTCGGGCACGACGAGCAGGTACTCCTCCACGCCGTCGTCGAGGGTCAGCTCGAACGTGTAGGAGCCGGCGCTCCCTTCCCCTTGCGTGCTGCGGATCACGTCGACGCTGGTCACGCGCCGGATGTTCTTGCCCTGTCCTGCTGGCATGGTTCCCCCTCGGAGACGTCCTTCGGAAGGAGACCGGTGGGCCCGTGCGGGCGGATCCGGCGGGACGGTCCGGCCTCCCGCTGACGGCGGTCGTCGTCGGACCGCCCGGCGCGCGGTGCCCCCGGTGTCCGCGGGCGCCGCGCGTCAGCTCCACGCTAGCCACCCGCTCCTGCGGTGCCAAGGGTGCTGAGCAGATGTGACGGTCCTGCGGCGGAGCGGCTCAGCCGGCCAGCTGCCGCCCGGCCCGCTCCAGGACGTCCAGGCGCTTGCCGAACGAGAACCGCATCCAGGACGCGTACAGCCCGCGGTGCGCCGCGGAGGCCAGGGCCGGCACGGGCACGCCGACCACGCCGGCCCGCTCGGCCAGCACCGGGGCCAGGTGCTCGGCGTCCTCGACCCCGTGCCGCTCGCACAGCCGGCGCACGTCCGCCACGACGAAGAACGTGCCCTGCGGCTCGAAGGGCTCCGCGCCCGCCGCGGCCAGCCCCCGCACGAGCACGTCGCGGCGCCGCCGGAAGTCCTCCGTGAGCTGCTCGAAGAAGCCGCCGGGCAGGCCCAGGGCGGTGGCCGCCCCGATCTGCAGCGGCGTGGCGGCGCTGTGCGTGAGATAGGCCTTCGTGGCGCGCACGGGGCCCACCAGGTGCGCCGGCCCGCTGACCCAGCCCACGCGCCAGCCCGTGGCCGAGAAGGACTTGCCCACGGAGGAGACGGTGAGGGTCCGCTCGAAGGCCTCCGGCAGCGCGGCGAGCGGACGGTGCCCGCCGGCGTAGCGCAGGTGCTCGTAGACCTCGTCGGTGACCACCACGCAGTCGTGCTCGGCGGCGAGGGCGGCCACGCGGGCCCGGACGGCGTCGTCGAACACGGTGCCGGTCGGGTTGTGCGGGTCGTTGAGGATCACCATGCGGGTGCGGGGCCCGAAGGCCGCGGCGAGACGGTCGAGGTCGGGGGCGAAGCGCGGCGGCTCGAGCGGGACCGTGACCAGCCGGGCGCCCGCGAACTCGGCGACGGCGCCGTAGAGGTCGTAGTGCGGCTCGAAGACCACCACCTCGTCCCCGGGGCGCAGGAACGCGAGCAGGCTCGCGGCCAGGCCCTCGGACGCGCCCACGGTCACGACGACCCCGGAGCCCGGGTCCAGGTCGATCCCGTAGAACCGGCGCTGGTGCTCGGCGACGGCCTCCTGCAGCAGCGGCAGCCCCGCGACCGGGGAGTACTGGTTGCCGCCGCCGTGCAGCGCGGCCGCCGCGGCGCCGAGCATCTCCTGCGGCCCGTCGACGTCCGGGAAGCCCTGGCCCAGGTTGATGGCGCCCGTGCGCGCCGCCAGCCGCGACATCTCCTCGAAGACGGTCCCGGTGAGCTCCCCGTCGGCGCTCAGCAGGCCACCCCCGCGGGCCATGCGCTCCCACGGGGGGGCGGGCGGGGACGTGGACGGGACGGCGGCGTCGGTGGCATCCATGGCGGCCAGTCTAGGGTCCCGCGGCGGCACCAAGGGGCGGCGGCCCGGCGCCGAGCCGCACGAAGGTCCCGGCCGGCCCCGACGGCCCCGCGAGGCCCGGCACCAACCGGGCGGCGGCCACCACGACGCCGCCCGGGGGCCCGTGCCGTGCGCCGCCGGGGGACGGGGCGCCCCTAGGATGGCAGCCATGCACCGCGCGATCTGCCCCGGCTCCTTCGACCCCCTCCACAACGGCCACGTGGAGGTCGTCGCGCGCGCCGCGGCGCTCTTCGACGAGGTCGTCGTCGCGGTCTCCACCAACCCGCACAAGCGCTACCGCTTCGACGCGGACCGGCGGCTGGCCCTGGCGGAGGAGAGCCTCGCCGGTGTCGCCGGCGTCGTCGTCGAGCCCATGGGAGCAGACCTGCTCGCGGAGTACGCGGCGCAGCGCGGGGCGGTGGCCCTGGTCAAGGGGCTGCGCTCGGGGGAGGACTACGAGTACGAGGTGCCGATGGCCACCATGAACCGCCACCTCACGGGGGTGGAGACGGTCTTCCTGCCCGGCGACCCCCGGTTCCTGCACCTGTCCTCCACGCTCGTGAAGGAGGTCCAGGGCCTCGGCGGCGACGTCTCCGGGTTCGTGCCGGCACCCGTGCTGCGGGCCCTGCAGGGCTGAGGGAGCCCGTCCCCTTCCGGCGCGCCCGGACCGCGCCCGTTTGAGAACGTGCGGCGCTGCACGCTAACATGGTCTGTCGGTCGGAATTTCACCAGGAGTCAGTCATCAGTCGCGAGAACAGTTCGCCCCTCACCATCGGTGTCCGGGACCTCGAGCACCGCCCGGGGACGATGCGACGCCTGGCGGAAGTTGTGCCCGCGCCGGAGAACTTCGGCAACGCACTCATCGGCGCCCCGGAGGGCTCGGGCATCGACCTGGACCTCCGGCTGGAATCCGTCCACGACGGGATCCTGGTCTCCGGCACGGCCGTCGTGGCCATCCACGGCGAGTGCAGCCGGTGCCTCGACCCGATCGACTACGATCTGGACGTCGACGTGCAGGAGCTCTACGTCTTCGACCCCGCCGCCGACGGTGGGGAGGAGTCCGAGGACGACCAGATGTATGAAGTTCAGGACGAGACCATCGACCTCGAACCCATGCTTCGGGACGCAGTGATCACGCAGCTGCCGTTCCAACCGGTGTGCCGGGAGGACTGCCAGGGGTTGTGCGCCCAGTGCGGCGCGCGCCTGGAGGACGACCCGGGCCACCACCACGAGGTGCTCGATCCTCGCTGGAGCGCCCTGTCCGGGCTGCTCGAGCAGGACACCTCGACCCAGACGACCGAACCGAGAGAAGAGAGATAGCCGTGGCTGTTCCGAAGCGGAAAATGTCCCGTGCCAACACCCGTGCACGCCGTTCGCAGTGGAAGGCGACCGCGCCCAAGCTGGTCAGGACCGTCGAGAACGGCAAGGTCACCTACAGCCTGCCGCACCAGGCCAAGGTCGTGACCGACTCCGCCGGGACCGCGCTGTTCCTGGAGTACAAGGGCCGCAAGGTGGCCGACGCCTGACCACGGTGACCTCCACCGCGACACCTCAGGACCTGCTGGAGCGTCTCGGCGTCGACATCGACGCCGGGACGCTTCGTCTTGCCCTGACCCACCGGTCCTACGCGTACGAGCACGAGGGGCAGGCCCACAACGAGCGGCTCGAGTTCCTGGGGGACTCCGTGCTGGGCCTCGCGGTCACCGACGAGATCTTCCACCGCTACCCCGACGACTCCGAGGGCAACCTCGCGAAGATCCGCTCGGCCGTGGTGAGCACCCGCACGCTCGCCGACCTCGCGCGGTCCCTGGACGTGGGTCCCCACATCCGCCTGGGCAAGGGGGAGGTGCGCACGAACGGGCACGAGAAGGCCTCCATCCTCGCCGACACCATGGAAGCCCTGATCGGCGCCGTGTACGTGAGCTCCGGGCTCGACGCGGCCCGGGCCTTCGTGCTGCGGCTGGTGGTGCCCCTGCTGGAGGACGGCTTCGTGATGAGCGAGGGCCGCGACTGGAAGACCGAGATCCAGGAGCTCGCCGCGGCCCGCGGCCTGGGCCCCGTCCGCTACGCCGTGGAGGGCACGGGCCCCGACCACGACCGCCGCTACGAGGCGCACCTGCTCGTCGGGGGCCAGGACCACGGCACGGGGACCGGCACCACCAAGAAGGAGGCCGAGCGCTCCGCCGCGGCGCAGGCCTACGCCACCCTGGTGGCCCGCCGCGGTGGCTGAGCGCCCGCCCCGGAGCGCCCGTGCCTGAGCTGCCCGAGGTCGAGGTGGTCCGCCGCGGCGTGGAGCGCTGGGTGGTGGGCCGCCGGATCGAGTCCGTGCAGGTCCTGGACCCGCGCTCGGTGCGCCGCCACGAGGCCGGCCCCGTGTCCTTCGCCGACGAGCTCGACGGCGCGGTCGTGGCCGACGCGGTGCGCCGCGGCAAGTTCCTGTGGCTGCCGCTGACCGGCACGGACGGCGCCCCGCCGCGGGAGGCCCTGCTCGTGCACCTCGGGATGAGCGGGCAGCTGCTGGTCAAGGACGCCGAGCTGCCCGGCGAGAAGCACCTGAAGGTGCGGCTCGGCCTGTCCGAGCGCCCCGGCACCCCGGCGGAGCTGCGCTTCGTGGACCAGCGGATCTTCGGCGGCATGCTCCTCGACCGGCTCGTGCCCACCGACGACGGCGCCCCGGGCGGCCGCTCGGCCACGGGCGCCCCTCTGGTGCCGGTGAGGGCCGCCCACATCGGGCGGGACCCGCTGGACCCCGCCTTCGACGAGGGGCTCTTCCACGACCGGCTGCGCCGGCGCCGGACCGGGCTCAAGCGCGCACTGCTGGACCAGTCGCTGGTCTCCGGGATCGGCAACATCTACGCGGACGAGGCCCTGTGGCAGGCGCGCCTGCACTGGGCCCGGCCCACGGACACGCTCCGGCGGCCCGAGACGCTGCGCGTCCTCGCGGCGGCGCGCGAGGTCATGGACCGGGCGCTGGCGGCGGGCGGGACGAGCTTCGACTCCCTGTACGTCAACGTCAACGGCGAGTCCGGGTACTTCGCCCGCTCCCTCTCCGCCTACGGCCGGGCTTCGCTGCCCTGCCCGCGCTGTGCGGAGGCGGGACGGAGCACCCTGATCGTGCGGGAGCAGTTCATGAACCGCTCCTCCTACCGCTGCCCGGCCTGCCAGCGCACGCCCCGCAACGCCCGCTTCTGACCGGGCCCCGCGGCGGGCGTGCTCAGGAGCCCCCGGCGGCCGTGGACCCGGTGGCGGGCATCGGGGCGTCGTCGGCGCCCAGCGGATGCGTCCGGTAGTACTCGGCCAGCCGGGCCATGCCCTCCTCGACCGTCACGGCCGGCGTCCAGTCGAGCACCTCGCGGGTGGTCCGCTGCTCGAACCAGTGCGCGGTGGACATCTGCTCGGCGAGGAAAGCCGTCATCGGCGGCTCGTCGGCCCCCGGCCGCAGCGCCCACACCTTCTCGATGACCCGGCCCGCCAGGCGGGCCACCGCGCCCGGGACCCGGCGTTCCGGCGGCGCCACCCCGGCGGCCCGGCAGAAGCCCGCCACGAGCTCGCCCACGGTGCGGGGCTGGCCGTTCGTGACCACCAGCGCCTGCCCGTGCGCCCACTCGATCCGCTCGAGGGCCCGCACGATCGCCTCGGCCGCGTTGTCGACGTAGGTGGTGTCGATCAGCGCCGCCCCGTGGTCCAGCAGCGGCAGCCGCCCCCTGGCCGCGCGGTCGACGATCCGCTCGACCAGCTGGGTGTCCCCGGGGCCCCACACGATGTGCGGGCGCACGGCGGTGACGCGCAGCCCGCGGCCGTCCGCCTCGAGGGCGAGCAGTTCGGCGGCGGCCTTGGACCGGGCGTAGTCGCCGCGGGCGCGCACGGGGTCCGCCGTCCGGGCGGGCTCGCCCACGAGGGGGTCGCCCGTGTGGGCGACCGACGGCGAGGAGACGAACACCACGTTGTCCACGCCGGACCGCCGCGCGGTCTCCAGGACCACGCGGGTGCCGGTGACGTTGGTCCGCACGAACTCGTCCCAGTCCCCGGCGAAGGAGACCTTGGCGGCGAGGTGGACGACGTCGTCGACGCCCTCCATGGCCCGCGCGACGGCGTCCGGGTCCGCGACGGAGCCCAGGACCTCGTCCACGTTCGGCTGGTCGGCCAGCGGCGCGTGCCGGCGCTGGAGCAGCCGGACCGTCCAGTTCCGGGCGGCGAGCAGCCGGGCGACGTGCTCGCCGAGCATCCCGGAGGCACCGGTCACGAGCACCGTGCGCCCTTCACCCGTGAGCTCCTGCCGCCCGCGCTCCACCTCGTGGCTGCCGGTGCCGGCCCGCGGGGCGCCCTCCGTCACGGAGGCGTCGTAGGCGGGGACCTTCTCGTCGTGCGTGCCGTCCTGGCGGTGCTTGCCGTTCACGGGTTCCTGATCCTTCCTCCGGCCAGGGCGTCCTGCGCCCATCCGGCCAGCAGGGCTCGGTCGATCTTGGAGTTGTGCCGGATGTCGGTGGGGTGCTCGCGGACCACGAGCACGGCCGCGAGGTCCAGGCCCGTGGCCTCGCGCACGGCGGCGCGCACCGCGCCGGAGAGCAGCGGGTCGGCGGGGCCCGGGCGCTGGGCCGGGGGGACGGTCTCCACGACGGCCACGGGCACCTGCGTGCCCGCCGGGCCGACCCCCACGACGGCGGCGCGGCCGACCCCGGGCGTCGCCTGCGCCGCGTGCTCCGCGGCGACCGGCGTCAGCAGGCCGCCGTCGGCGAGGATGACGTGGGCGAGGCGGCCCTCGACCCACAGCCGCCCGGCGGCGTCGACGTGGCCGACGTCGCCGGTGCGGTGCCAGCCGGGCAGCTGGGTGCTGAGGTGCTCCGTGTGCCACAGCCGGTCGTAGCGGTCCTTGACGTGCGGGGCGCGGGCGACGATCTCGCCGGTGACCCCGGGCTCCGTCGTGATCTCGTCGCCGGGGGTGCCGTCCGGGCGCAGCGCGGTGACCCCGAGCTCGGCGCCGTGCACGGCGGTGCCCACGCACACGCCGTTGCCGGCGCCGGCCACGGCGGAGCCCGCGCTGTCCCGGCCGGCCTGCCGGATGCTCCCGAGGGTCACGTCCGTGAGGGGCAGCGCCTCGGTCATCCCGTAGGGGGTGTGCAGCGTGGCCGCGGGCACGAGCTCCTGCAGCTGCTCCAGCAGCGGCTCGGGGAGGGGGGCGCCGGCCGAGAGCACGAGCTCCACCAGCTCCAGGGCCGGCCGCTGTCCCTCGTCCAGCTCGTGCCGGGTGGCGAGGACGTTGCTGATCGCCGCGGGGGAAAGGAACACCGCCGTGGCCTGGATGGCCGAGGCGGCGTCGGCCAGGGCCCGGGCGGTGAGGGTCTTCGGGGCGGTCACGTCCATGTCGGGGGTGACCGAGGAGGCGCCCATGGCGGGCCCGAGCAGCGCGAACGGGGCGAAGCCCGCGACGAGCCCCGTGCCGGCGGTCAGGCCGTACGTGCCGCGGACGGCGTCCCGCATGGCGCAGAGCTGCCGGTGGGTGTAGACGACGCCCTTGGCCGGGCCCGTGGACCCGGAGGTGAACAGCACCGCGGCGTCCGCGTCCGGGTCCGGCGCGGGCAGGTCCGGGCGCGGGGCGGACGCCAGCAGCCCGGGGACGTCGTGCGCGACGCCGAGGGCGCGGCGGGTCACGGGGTCGAGGGCCTCGAGGGAGATCCGGGTGCCCGGCCAGCCGAGGGCCCGGCCCGCGGCCAGCGCCTTGCCGATGCCCACGAGCCAGGCGGGGGCCGCCCCTCGCAGCGCGCGGGTCAGGCCCCGGGGGCCGAGGCCGGAGTCGGCCACGACGACGACGGCGCCGATGCGCAGGCACGCGTAGAGCAGCGCGGTGAGGTCCGAGCCCGGCGGCACCATGAGGCTCACCCGGTCCCCGGGACGCACGCCGATGCCGGTGAGCCCGGCGGCGAGGCGGTCCACGCGGTCGGCCAGCTCGGCCCAGCTCAGGCTCGCCCGCACCGGGGCCGCGTGCGCCCCCGCGCCGGCGTCACCGGAGCTGGGCGCCATGTCCACGACGGCGAGGCCGAGGTCGGCCCGCCGCGCGTCGAGCTCCGCGGAGAACGGGACGTGGTCGCCGCGGGAGGTGGCGCGCCGCTGCAGGTGCAGCTCGCGGCGGCGGGGGCCGGGACCGAAGCGGTCGGCGAGCCAGGCCATGACCGGCGTGGCGACGTCCCGGTCCTCCGGCAGCAGGTGCAGGGCGCCCTCGTAGCGGTGGACGTCGGCGTGCGGCAGGCGGCGGACGAGGTCCTGCAGGTAGCGCTCCTGGAACACGGGGTCGCCGATGCCCCAGAGCAGCAGGGCGGGGACGTCGCGGGCCGCCACGCCGGCGGCGATCTGCTCGTAGCGGGCGTGGGAGGGGTGGTCCGGGGCGACGGGGATGTCGGCCACGAAGTTGCGGATCGCCTCCCGCCGGGCGCGCGTGGTGTACGGCGCCCGGTAGGCCGCGCGCACCTCGCGGGGCAGGGACGGGTCGGCCAGGGCCAGGGCCACGTCGAGGAAGCTCGTGGTCCGCTCGGTGAGCAGCCCGTGCGCGGCCGGGGCCAGCGCCAGCCGCAGGGAGGCGGGGATCTGCTCGGCGTTGTCGTGGTGGACGGCGGTGTTCGTGAGGATCGTGGCGCGGTGGACGTCCTGGTGCTCCAGGGCCCAGCCCGAGGACACGAGCCCGCCCCAGTCGTGGGCGAGGGTGACCACGGGGCCGTCGCTCGCGTCCAGGCCGAGCTCGGCCGTGAGGTCGCCCAGGTCCCGGACCCGGTCGTCGAGGCGGCGGAAGAGCCCGGTCCGCTCGGAGAAGCCCATGTCGAGCTGGTCCACGGCCACGACCCGCCAGGGGTTGGCGGGGTCCGTCCCGGCGGCGAGCACGTCGCGCCACAGGTAGGACCAGGTGGGGTTGCCGTGCACGGCGAGGACCGTGCCCCGCGGGGTGAGCCCGGCGGCCTCCAGGGAGGCCGCGTTGTCGAGGACGTGCCAGCGGCGCCGCCGGCCGGGGACGGGCTCCACGGGGGCGGTCGAGGCCACCGTGACCGTGCGGGACCACGCCGGGTCCACCCCGGGCAGGGGCACCTCCGTCATGGGCAGCCGCGCCGCGTCCGGCCCTCCGGGCTGCGGGGTCGTGGACGGTCGTGTGCGTGCCATGGGCGTGGGGCTCCTCGAGGGTGCGTCTCGTGCGGGGGCGTCTCGTGCGGGCGCGTCGTCAGCGCCGGCGGTTCACCAGTCGATCTCCATGTAGGTCGCGTTGAGGCCGGAGCCCACGCCGAGCAGCAGCACCCGCTCCTGCGGCTGGAGCCGCTCGGCCTCCAGGGCGAGGGTCATCGGCAGCGCCGCGGCCGCGACGTTGCCCCAGAACGGGAAGGTCAGCGGGAACTTCTCCGGGTCGATCCCGACGTCCTGGAACAGCTTGTTGGTGTGGGACATGGAGACCTGGTGCCCGATGTAGCGGTCCATGTCCGCCCAGTCCCAGCCGTCCTCGTGCGCGTCGTGCCAGGCGTCCGCGAGCAGCCCCACGCCGTGCTTGAGCAGCCCCGTGGCGTCGGTGTACATGCCGTCGAAGCCGCCGATGCACAGCCCGTGGTGCTCGGTCGCGGAACGCGTCACGGACCCGGCGATGCGGTGGCCCTCCGGGTGCCGTTCGGCCGGGCCGACCACGGCGGCGGCCGCGCCGCAGCCGAGGGTCAGGGTGGCGAACTCGCGCACCACGTCCGCCCGGGTCACTCCCGGGGCCTGGAGCCGCTCGTACGTCTCGCGGTGCCAGGGGGTCGGGTCCTCGCCGGCGACGACGACCGCGTAGTCGATCGCGCCCGAGTCGATCATCGTGGAGGCGATCGTGAGCCCGTTCACGAAGCCCAGGCAGGCGTTGGTGACGTCGAAGTTCAGGGCGGAGGGGGCCAGGCCGAGCCGGTGGTGCACGGACACCGAGACCGCGGGCTCGTAGCCGTCGCGGGTCACCGAGGCGTTGATCAGCAGCCCCACCTGGTCCGGGCGCACGCCCGCCCGGGCGAGGGCCGCCTCGCCCGCCTCCACGGCGCCGTCGGTGAAGTGGCGTCCGGGGGCCCAGACGCGCCGCTCGTTCACGCCCGCGAGCCGTTCGAGCAGGCCCTTCGGCATCTTGAGCCGGGCGAACGTTTCCGCCAGGACCTCGTCGGCGTGGGACGAGGGCACGGCCTCGTCGGCCTCGACCTTGGTGATGGCCAGGAGGGCGGCGTTGCGGTGACGGATCGAGGAATTACCGGTCAAGGTCTCTGGCTTTCGTTAGGGTCTCGCCGCCGCTCCGGCCCGCCCACGGAGGGCGCGGTCGCAAGGAGGGCAGGTCGTGCTGGTCGCCGTCAGTCTACCGGCCGGTCCCGCGGCGACCGCCCGGGCCCGGTCGTTTCTCTGTAGGCTGATCATCTTCTCCGCTCGTCTGCGCCCGTCTGCGCCGCCCGGACCTCCCCGCGTGCGGGCCGCCCCGCGGACCCGGACGGCGCCGCCCGTCTGCGGCCGCGGGGCCGTCCGGGTCCGCGAGTACAGTGGGGGCGACCCCCGCCCGCCACGCCCACCCCAGGAGACCGGACCCCCGTGCACCTGAAGACCCTGACCGTACGGGGGTTCAAGTCCTTCGCCTCGGCCACCACCTTCGAGTTCGAGCCCGGGGTCACCGCCGTCGTCGGCCCGAACGGCTCGGGCAAGTCCAATGTGGTGGACGCCCTGGCGTGGGTGATGGGGGAGCAGGGCGCGAAGTCCCTGCGCGGCGGGAAGATGGAGGACGTCATCTTCGCCGGCACCGCCGGCCGGGCCCCGCTCGGGCGGGCCCACGTGTCGCTGACCATCGACAACACCGACGGCGCGCTGCCCATCGAGTACTCCGAGGTCACGATCTCGCGCACGCTCTTCCGCTCCGGGGGCTCCGAGTACGCCATCAACGGCCGGCCGTGCCGGCTGCTCGACATCCAGGAGCTGCTCTCCGACTCGGGGCTCGGCCGGGAGATGCACGTCATCGTGGGCCAGGGCCAGCTCGACCGCATCCTGCAGGCCACCCCGGAGGAGCGCCGCGGCTTCGTCGAGGAGGCCGCAGGTGTCCTCAAGCACCGCCGCCGCAAGGAGCGGACGCTGCGCAAGCTCGAGGCGATGCAGGCCAACCTCGACCGGCTCGAGGACCTCACCGCCGAGATCCGCCGCCAGCTCACCCCGCTGGGCCGGCAGGCCCGGACGGCCCGCCGGGCCCAGCGGATCCAGCACGACGTCCGCGACGCCCGCGCCCGGCTGCTGGCCGACGACCTCGTGCAGGCCCGCACGAGCCTCGCGGTCGACGAGGACGTCGAGCGCCGGCTGCGCGCCGAGCGCGCCGAGGCCGAGCAGGCCCTCGACGCCGGCCGAGCCCGCCAGGCCGACGTCGAGACCCGCGCCGCCGAGGCGACGCCCGCCCTCAACGCCGCACGGGAGACGTGGTACCAGCTCACCGCGGTGCACGAGCGCTACCGATCCCTCGCCTCCCTCGCGGCCGAACGGCGGCGGCTGCTCGGCTCCACGGCCGAGCCCGCGGAGCCGGCACGGGACCCCGACCGGCTCGACGCCCAGGCGGCCCGCACCCGGGAGGAGCAGCACCGGCTCCTCGAGCAGGTCGAGCACGCCGTGGACGCCCTCGCCGAGGCCATCCAGGAGCGCGAGGACGCGGAGGCCGCGGCACGGGATCAGGACGGCGTGGTCACCGGCCTGTTGCGGGCCGCCGCCGACCGCCGGGAGGGCACGGCCCGGCTCACCGGTGCGGTGGCGGCGGCCCGCTCGCGGGTGGAGGCGGCGGAGAACGAGCTCTCCCGCCTGCACACCACCCACGCCGACGCCGGGCGGCGCCGGGTGCAGGCCGGCACCGAGGCCGACAGCCTGGCGCTCGCGGCCCAGGACGCGGCCGGCGCCGCCGAACAGGCCCGCGCCCGGCACGAGGAGCACGCCGAGGCCGCCGCCCGGACGCGTGCCGCCGCACGGGAGGCCGAGGCCGCGGCCCAGGAGCTGCTGCGCGCCCACGACGCCCAGCGCGCCCGCGCCGAGACCCTGCGCGCCGCCCTGCGCCAGCCCGACGGCTCCGCGGCCGTCCTCGAGCGCCACCCCGGCGCCGTGCTCGGCGCCGTGGTCGATCTCCTCGACGTCGAGCCCGGGTGGGAACGGGCGGTCACCGCCGCCATGGGCCCCTTCGCCGAGGCCCTCGCCGTGCGCTCCCACGGCGCGGCCGTCTCCGTCTTCGAGTCCCTGCGCGCCGACGGCGTGGGCCGGGTGCACCTGCTGGTGGCCGCGGACGCCCCGCACCGGCCCGGCCCGCCCCCGGCGGCCCCCGACCGGCCCGGGGCCCGGCCCGCCG
>NZ_BAAAOA010000032.1:17062-49438 GCF_039530085.1 Kocuria aegyptia | reverse complement strand
GCCCCCGACCGGCCCGGGGACCGGCTCGCCGCGGCCGTGCTGCTCGCCGGCGAGGGCGACGACGACGCCCGGCGCGGCGCGGCCGCCGTCCGCGCCCTGCTCGCCGGGACCGTGCTCACGGAGGACGCCGCCACGGCGGCCCGCATCGTGGCCGACCGGCCCGAACTGACGGCCGTCACCCGGGACGGGGACGTGTTCACGGGCACCAGCGCCTGGGGCGGGGCCGCGGAGGCCGCCGGCACGCTCGAGACCCGCGCCGCGGCCGAGGCCGCCGAGGCGGAGCGGGCCGAGCTCGCCGCGGCCCTCGACCGGGCGCGTGCCGCGTCCCGCGCCGCAGCCGGGACCCGGGACACCGCCCGCCGGGCCGCCGAGGAGACCGCGGCAGTGCTGCGCGCCGCGGAGCGGGCGGCGGACCGGGCCGCGTCCGAACTCTCCCGGGTCCGGGCCGTGCTGGGCTCCGCCGAGGCCGAGACCCGGCGCTTCGACGAGCAGGTCGCGGCCGCGCGGCAGCACCTGACCCGCGAGCAGGAGCGGCTGCGCGAGGCCACCGAGCGGCTCGAGGCCGCGGAGCAGCACGGCGAGGAGGACACCGAGACCGTCCAGCTCGAGGCCGCCGCCCGCCGCGACGAGCTGCACCGGGCCGCCACGGCGGCCCGCACCGCGGAGACGGAGGCCCGGCTCGCCCTGCGCTCGCTGGAGGAGCAGGCCCGCGCCCTCGGCAACCGGGCCGCGTCCCAGGAGCGGGCCGCCGCCGCCGAGCGCCGGGCGCGGGAGGAGGCGGAGCGCCGGGCCCGGCGCCGCCGGATCCAGTCCCGCAACGCCGAGGCGGTGCTCGCCGGCGCCGTGCAGCTGCTCGAGCTGGTGGGGGCGTCCGCCGCGGCCGCCGCCGCGGAGCGGGACCGGGCCGAGGCGGTCCGCGCCGGGCTGGACGCGGAGCTGACGGACCTGCGCGCCGCCAACGACCGGCTCGCCGCGCGGCTCGCCCAGCTCACCGACTCAGTGCACCGGGACGAGCTGGCCCGCACCCAGCAGCGCGCCCGGATCCAGGCACTTGAGGACCGCTCCCTCGAGGAACTCGGGCTCACCCCCGACGCGCTCGTGGAGCACTACGGCCCGCACCTGCTGATCCCCGACCCTGGCCCCGACCCCGCGGCGGCGCAGGACGCCGAACGCTCGGCCGGCGCGACGTCGGCGGACGACGACAGCCAGGGCGCCCTGTTCGGCGCCCGGCCCGAGGCCGCGGCAGGCGCCCCCTACGTGCGCGCCGAGCAGGAGGCGCGGCTGCGCCGGGCGGAGAAGGAGCTCGCCTCCCTGGGCAGGGTGAACCCGCTGGCCCTCGAGGAGTTCGCGGCCCTCGAGGAGCGCCACCGCTTCCTCGCCGAGCAGCTCGAGGACCTCAAGCGCTCCCGGCAGGACCTGCGCAGCATCATCCGCGACGTCGACGAGCACGTGGAGCGGGTCTTCACGGAGGCCTACGCCGACACCGCCCGGCAGTTCGAAGACGTCTTCGCCGCCCTGTTCCCGGGCGGGGAGGGCCGGCTGCGCCTCACCGACCCCACCGACATGCTCACCACCGGGATCGACGTCGAGGCGCGCCCGGCCGGCAAGAAGGTCAAGCGCCTGTCCCTGCTCTCCGGCGGGGAGCGCTCGCTGACGGCGATCGCGCTGCTCGTGGCGATCTTCAAGGCGCGCCCCTCGCCCTTCTACGTCATGGACGAGGTCGAGGCGGCCCTCGACGACCGCAACCTCGGGCGGCTGCTGGGCATCTTCCGGCAGCTGCAGGAGACCTCGCAGCTGATCATCATCACCCACCAGAAGCGGACCATGGAGATCGCCGACGCCCTCTACGGGGTGGCGATGCGCGGGGACGGGGTGACCACCGTCATCGGGCAGCGGCTCGCCGAGCTGCGCTGAGCCTCGCTGTCCTGAGCTGCCCCGACCCGGCGGACGCGGCGTCCGGCTCCGGCGGCGCCCCCGGGCCCGCCACCGGACCCGGGCGGCGGCGGCGCTACTGGCCGGCGTCGCGCACCGGTGGTGTGCCGGAGCGCTCCATCGTGTCGCGCACCGGCAACCAGGCCACGGCGGCCAGCAGCATGATCGCCCCGGAGACCCCGAAGGCCCAGCCGAAGCCCGCGGCGTCGGCGAGCGCACCGGCCACCACGGGGCCGAGGATCTGTCCGGCGTCGGCGCTCATCTGGAACCGGGCGAGCACCGGCCCACCCGCCCGGTCCGGCCCGATGACGTCGGCCACGGTCGCCTGCTGGCCCGGGTTCAGGGTCCCGGAGCCCATCCCGGCCACGAGCGAGAGGGCCACGAACCACGGGACGTCCTGGACGAAGCCCAGCCCCATGGTCGCGACCCCGTTGAGCACCAGGCCGCTGAGCACGAGCGGCCTGCGCCCGAACCGGTCCGTGAGCCGGCCCGTGAGCGGCAGGGTCATCGCGTTGCCCGCGGCGTAGACCGCCAGGGCCAGGCCGGCCACGGCCGGACCCGCTCCGAGCACGGCGACCGCGAACAGCGGCACGAGGGCCACCCGGATCCCGTGGGCGGTCCACCCGTGGGCGAAGCTGGAAACCAGGGCGGAGCGGTAGGCCCCCACCCGGTGCGCCTCGGCCACGGTCATGACCGGCTGGTTCCGGCGGTCCTTGCCGGCGCCGAGGACCTCGTCCTTGAGTCGGAAGTGCACCACGGCCACGGCCGCCAGCAGCGACACCGCGTAGATCAGGAACGGCGCCTGCATGCCGAAGCCGGCGAGCAGACCGCCGACCACGGGGCCGAGCACCCCGCCCACCAGGAACGCCGAGGCGTAGTAGCCCGAGACCCGCCCGCGCATCCGCGGCGGGGCCAGTCGCACGATCAGACCCATCGCCGAGATCGTGAACATCACCGAGCCGATCCCGCCGAGGCCCCGGAACAGCAGCAGCTGCCAGTAGGTCTGGGCGAACGCCGTGGCCGCCGAGGACAGCGCGACGATGAGCACGCCGGTCACGTAGGTCGGTCGCTCACCGATCCGGTTCAGGATCCGTCCGCCCGCCGGGGCGAAGAGGAGACGGGCCACGGCGAAGACGCTGACCACGGCCGAGGCCGCGGCCACGCCGACCCCGAAGGTCGTGGCGAACTGGGGGAGCACCGGGGCCACGATGCCGTAGCCGATCGCGATGACGAAGGCGGCGGCGATGAGCACCGTGATCTGCTGGGGAACGCGGTCGCGCTCGGGCGCGGCGGTGGGCTGAACGGGCACCCGTCGAGTCTAGGACCCCGCGCGGCAGCCCGTTCCCGCAGCCACCGGCCCCGCCACCGGGCGGTGTGAGAAGCTGGGCGACGTGGATTCGATACCCGTTCTCGCATACGTGCTCATCGCCGTCGTGGTCCTCGGTCTGCTCGGGCTGGTCCTGCTGCGGGGGCCCAAGGCGCCCCGCGGCGGCTACCCCTCCACCCGGGACCCGGACGACCTCGAGGGCGGCCCCGCCGCGGCCCCCGGGGACCTGGAGCCCGGCACCGCCCCGGCCCCGCCCGCCGACACCCGGTCGGCCCTCGACCGCCCCGAGTCGGCCGCGTCCCGGATGGCGCGCCTGCGCGGGCGGCTGGCCAAGTCCAACAACGTCTTCGGCAAGGGCCTGCTGGCCCTGCTCTCGCGCGACCGCATCGACCAGGACGTGTGGGACGAGATCGAGGAGACGCTGCTGCTCGCCGACCTCGGCACGGACTCGGCCATGGACCTCGTCGAGGCCCTCCAGCGCCGGGTCAAGGTCGAGGGCACCAACGACCCCGCCCACGTGAAGGCCATGCTCCGGGAGGAGCTCATCGCGCTGGTCGACCCGTCGATGGACCGGTCCCTCGCCGTGGAGCGCAAGGGGCCGATCCCCGCCGTCGTCCTCGTGGTGGGCGTCAACGGCGTCGGCAAGACCACCACCGTGGGCAAGCTCGCGCGCGTGCTCGTCGCCGAGGAGAAGGACGTGCTGCTCGGCGCCGCGGACACCTTCCGCGCCGCGGCCGCCGACCAGCTCTCCACCTGGGGCGCCCGCGTGGGCGTGCCCACGGTCCGGTCCGACGTCGAGGGCGCCGACCCCGCCTCGGTCGCCTACGACGCCGTGACCGCCGGCATCGAGCACGAGGCGGACGTCGTGATGATCGACACCGCCGGCCGGCTCCAGAACAAGGCGGGCCTGATGGACCAGCTCGGGAAGATCAAGCGGGTCGTCGAGAAGGCCGCCACCGTCGACGAGGTGCTGCTCGTCATCGACGCCACCACCGGGCAGAACGGCATGACCCAGGCGCGGGTCTTCGCAGAGGTTGTCGACGTCACCGGCATCGTCCTCACCAAGCTGGACGGCACCGCCAAGGGCGGCATCGTGGTGGCCATCCAGAAGAGCCTCGGGGTGCCGGTGAAGCTCATCGGCCTCGGCGAGGGGCCGGACGACCTCGCGCCCTTCGAGCCCGAGAGCTTCGTGGACGCCCTGCTCGACTGATCCGTCCCCCCATCGCCCCACACGCCCGCCGCAGTTCACGTGCCCGTAACCGGTGCGGCGGGCGTGAAACATGCCCGCAACCCCACGCGGCCGTGGGCGAAACATCTCTCTCGGAGACTCGACAGGGAACGGTGCGCACCGGACGACCCCACGGGGAACGGACCGGCGGCACCGATGACCCGACAACCTTCAGAGAGAGGTGCACATCGTGGAAATCACCGCTGGACACGTGTGGACGATCGTCGCGGCCGCCATGGTCTTCTTCATGACCCCCGGCCTGGCCCTGTTCTACGGAGGGATGACCCGCGCCAAGGGCGTCCTGAACATGATGATGATGAGCTTCATCTCCATCGCGTTCGTCTCCGTGGTGTGGGTGCTGTGGGGCTACTCCATGAGCGGCGGGGACCCGCTGCTGGGCGGGCTCACGGGCAGCCCCGTGCCGTCCTTCGCCCTGGCCGACATCATGGGCTCCGAGGACCTCCTCGGCGCGGCCTACGGCGGGACGTTCGCCATCATCACCGTCGCCCTGATCTCCGGGGCGATCGCCGACCGCGCCCGCTTCGGCGCCTGGGCCGTGTTCGTGCCCGTCTGGGCCACGCTCGTCTACGCCCCCCTGGCCTACATGGTCTGGGGCGGCGGGCTGCTCACCGAGGACGGCGCCGTGGGCTCCGCGATCGGCGAGGCCATCGACTTCGCCGGCGGCCTGGTGGTGCACATCAACGCCGGCGTGGCCGCGCTGATCCTCATCCTGATCGTCGGCGCCCGCCAGGGCTTCGGCAAGGACCCGAGCCAGCGCCCCCACAACCTGCCGCTGGTGATGCTCGGCGCCGCGATCCTGTGGTTCGGCTGGTTCGGCTTCAACGCCGGCGCCGCGGGCACCGCCGAGCAGGCCGGGCTCATCTGGATCAACACCCTCGTGGCCCCCTCCGCGGCCATGCTGGGCTGGCTGCTCACCGAGCGCATCCGCGACAAGCACGCCACCTCCCTGGGCGCCGCCTCCGGCGCCGTCGCCGGGCTCGTGGCCATCACCCCGGCCTGCGCGAACGTCTCCCCGGTCTGGGCCGTCGTGATCGGCTTCGTGGCCGGCATCTGCTCCGCGCTCGCCGTGGGCCTCAAGTACCGGATGCGGATGGACGACTCCCTGGACGTCATCGGTGTGCACCTGGTCTCCGGCGTCGTCGGGACCGTGGCCCTGGGCTTCGTGGCGCTGCCCTCCGAGGGCACCGCGGGTCTGTTCTACGGCGGGGGCTCCGGCCTGCTGCTCACCCAGGTGGTGGCGGTGCTCGTCTCGGTCCTGTACTGCGCCGTCCTCACCTTCGTGATCGCCTTCGTGATCGACCGGACCATCGGCTTCCGGATCCCGGAGCGGGACGAGATCGACGGCATCGACATCACCCAGCACGCCGAGTCCGGCTACGCCCTGGCCGGCGACGCCACGGGCTCCTTCAGCCCGGGCCGGCACGTCCCGGGCCGGGACGCCGCGTCCTTCGAGCCCGGCCGCTCCGAGCCGGTGCACAGCTGAGCCGTGCGGTGACCGCCGGCGCAATCCACCCTCACGAAAGGCACCCCTCCCATGAAACTCGTCACTGCGATCGTGCGCCCCGAGAAGTTCAAGGACATCAAGTCCGCCCTCGAGTCCTACGGCGTCCAGGGCATGACGGTCCAGAACGTGCACGGCTACGGGCAGCAGCGCGGGCACACCGAGGTCTACCGCGGCGCGGAGTACACGGTGGACCTGCTCGAGAAGGTCCGGGTCGAGATCCTCGTGGACGACCACCAGGCCACGGACATCGTCGACGTCATCGTCTCCTCCGCCAACACCGGCCGCGCCGGTGACGGCAAGGTGTGGGTCACGGACGTGCACCAGGCCGTGCGCGTGCGCACGGGGGAGCGCGACGAGACGGCGCTCTGAGCCCGCCCGCCCCGACGGCCGGTCCCCTCCCACCGGAGGGCACCGGCCGTCCTCGTCCGGGTCCGGCGACGGGGACGGGGCCCGCACCGCCCGGAGTTGCTAACCTTGGACACTGACCCGCCACACCGGGCCGGGCCGCGGCCCGCGGCGCAGACCGCGGGTCACCGGCCGCCTCCCTCGACGAAAGCAGCTTTCGACCCGTGTTCAATTCACTGTCCGACCGGTTGACCGCCACCTTCAAGAACCTCAAGGGCAAGGGACGCCTGACCGAGGCGGACGTCGACGCCACCGTGCGGGAGATCCGCCGCGCCCTGCTGGACGCCGACGTCGCCGTCCCGGTCGTGCGCGAGTTCACCGCCGCGGTCAAGGAGCGCGCCCTCGGGCTCGAGGTCTCCGAGGCGCTGAACCCCGGCCAGCAGGTCGTGAAGATCGTCAACGAGGAGCTGCAGAACATCCTCGGCGGCCGGACCCGCCGGATCCGGATGGCCAAGACCGGGCCCACGATCATCATGCTCGCCGGCCTCCAGGGCGCCGGCAAGACCACCCTGGCCGGCAAGCTCGGCAAGTGGCTCAAGGGCCAGGGGCACCGCCCCCTGCTCGTGGCCTCCGATCTCCAGCGGCCCAACGCGGTCACCCAGCTGAAGGTCGTGGGCGAGCGCGCCGGGGTGCCGGTCTTCGCACCGCACCCGGGCACCACCTCGGAGTTCGACGACCCCACGGGCGACCCCGTGCAGGTCGCCCGGGACGGCGTGGCCCAGGCCCGTGCGCGCCTGCACGACGTGGTCATCGTGGACACGGCCGGCCGCCTCGGCATCGACGAGGCGCTGATGGCGCAGGCCCGTGACATCAGGGACGCCGTCCAGCCCGACGAGGTCCTCTTCGTGATCGACGCGATGATCGGCCAGGACGCCGTGAACACGGCCCAGGCCTTCAACGAGGGCGTCGACTTCACGGGCGTGGTCCTGTCCAAGCTCGACGGCGACGCCCGCGGCGGCGCCGCGCTGTCCGTGGCCTCCGTGACCGGCAAGCCCATCATGTTCGCCTCCACCGGGGAGAACGTCGACGACTTCGAGCAGTTCCACCCGGACCGCATGGCGTCCCGGATCCTCGACATGGGCGACGTCCTGACGCTGATCGAGCAGGCCGAGAAGCAGTGGGACCGCGACGAGGCCGAGAAGATGGCCCGGAAGTTCACCGACCAGGAGGACTTCACCTTCGAGGACTTCCTCGCCCAGATGCAGCAGCTGCGCAAGATGGGCTCGATGAAGAAGATGCTCATGATGATGCCGGGCGCCGCCGGCATGCGTGAGCAGCTCGAGAACTTCGACGAGCGCGAGATCGACCGCGTCGAGGCCATCGTCCGCTCGATGACCCCGCACGAGCGGGTGGCGCCCAAGATCATCAACGGCTCCCGCCGCGCCCGCATCGCCAAGGGATCGGGCGTGACCGTCTCCGAGGTCAACCAGCTCATGGAGCGCTTCGCCCAGGCGCAGAAGATGATGAAGCGCCTCGCCCAGGGCAAGGGCGTGCCGGGCATGCCCGCCGGCATCCCCGGCATGCCCGGCGCGGGCGGCGGCCCGAAGAAGGGCAAGGGCAAGGGCTCCGCGAAGAAGGGCGGGTCCCGCTCCGGCAACCCCGCCAAGCGGGCCCAGGAGAACGCGGCCCTCGAGCAGCAGCGCAAGCAGAAGGCGCCCGCCGGGTCGGCGTTCGGCGCCGCCCCGGGGCAGCCGGACCCCGCGGAGCTGAACCTGCCCAAGGGCTTCGAGAAGTTCCTGGGACAGTGATCGCGCCGTGAGCTCCTACCTGTCCGAGGCCGAGCTGAAGCAGTTCGTGGACTCCCTGCCGACCCGCCGCCTCGCCGCGGAGGCCCTCATCCGCGATCCGGCGGGCCGCGTGCTGCTGGTCGAGCCCAACTACAAGTCCGACTGGACCGTGCCCGGGGGCACCGTCGAGGCGGGGGAGGACCCCCGCACCGGGTGCTTCCGCGAGGTGGTCGAGGAGGTCGGCCTGCACCTGCCGGAGGGCCGGCTCCTCGTCGTCCACCACGGCGTGGCCATGGGGCTGTGGGGGGACTCCGTGTCCTTCGTCTACGACGGCGGCGTCATCGGCGCCGACACGCCCATCACGATCCAGGAGGAGGAGCTGCTCAGCCACCGCTGGACGGCCCCCGAGGACCTGGACCGGTACCTGCGGCCCGCGCTGGCCCGCCGCCTGCGGGCGGGCCTGGTCGCCCTTCAGGACGGCACCACGGCCGAGCTCGTCGACGGGCCCCGCTGAGCGGATCGCCGGCCCCCGTGGGGCGCTGACCGGCCCCCCGGGGCGGCGGCGGCGACGGCGTAGCATGGACGCCATGACCCCACTCCCCGCCGACGACCTCGCATCCCCCACCTCCGCGTGGGACCTGGTCCCCGCCACGGTGCAGTGCGCGACGGAGGCCACCGGGCCCGACGGCTCCGGGCAGCGCCCCACCTGCGAGGGGATGCGCCAGGTCATCGCCCGGCACCGCCTGATCAGCGCCTACGCCGAAGGTCCCCGGGCGACGCAGCTGATGTTCCTCGCCGACGCCGAGGGCCGGCTCGCGCAGGCCGCCGAGGACGGCTCCGTGCAGCCCGGGTGCACCCTCGACGAGCTCTCCGCGACCCTCGTGCAGACGACCGGCCAGCCGCTCCAGCCCGAGCACCCCGGGCTGCGCCGGGTGCTGCTCGTGCACCTGGACGCCCCCGAGCTGCCCGTGCTGGCGGCCCTGTCCGGCACCGGCTTCACCGCCG
The DNA here is from genome assembly GCF_039530085.1 of Kocuria aegyptia. Lineage (NCBI taxonomy): Bacteria > Bacillati > Actinomycetota > Actinomycetes > Micrococcales > Micrococcaceae > Kocuria > Kocuria aegyptia. The sequence goes on along the minus strand of NZ_BAAAOA010000032.1, from coordinate 40,289 downwards.
TGTCCCGGCACGGCTGGTCCGTGGTGGTCTTCGACGCCGAGGTCGACTTCTGGGCCGTGCGCACCGGCCTCGCCGAGACCGCCGTGGCGCTGTCCTCGGACGGGGCCGCCCGCTCCTTCGAGGTGCTGCTCGCCGGGGAGGACCCCGCGGCCGTCACCGATCTCGAGGCGGCCGACGCCGTGTGCGCCCTGGAGTGGGGCCCCGACTGGCTCCCCGCGGGCGGTCTGGCCGCCGAGGCCGGGGAGACGCCGGCCGGCCGGTTCGAGCGCGACCTCGTCCGGCTGTGCTCCGGGGGCACCTCGGACCTGCAGATCGAGTCCGTGGCCTCCGTCTTCGACCTCGACCCGGCCGAGACCAACCGGCTGCGCAACTACGTGCTGGGGGAGTCCACCGACCTGGTCCTGGAGTCCGTCCTGCAGGTGCTGGGCCTGCCCGTGCTCGCCGCGAAGGTCGTCGAGGGCCGTCGGGAGCTCGCGGGGACGGAGGGCGCCGAGCACTACGAGCCCACGGGCGTCGGCTCGGCGCTGCTGCGCGGGATGACCATCGAGCCCACCGGCGACGGGCTGCTCGCCCGGTACCAGCGGGCCCTCGTCCGTCGGCCGGAGCTGCTGCTGGCCGTCGTGGGCACCGAGACCGCCCTGGGGGTGGGGCTCGCCGGGGCGGCCCGGCGCGGCGGTGCCGGGGCGCGCGTGCTGGGCACCCTCTCCGCGGCGCTGCTCGCGGACGCCGCCGCGGAGAGCGCCTACTACGCCGCCCTGCGCGGGGCGCGCCGCCGGCGTGGCGAGGAGCGGCCGCCGGCCGCCGGACCCGCCGCCCAGCTCCCGGGCACGGTCCCCGCCCCGGGCCCGCGGGCGCGGCTGCGCCGCTTCTTCGGCCTGCACGGAGGCTGAGCGCTCCCGCAGGATCCGCCGCGGGGCGGAAGTCCCACGCCGCCGCCGCGGGCTAGCGTGGGGGCGTGCAGATCCGACCCACCCCTGACCCGGACAGCGACCCGGACATCGGCCCGCACAGCGACCCGGACACCGGGCCTGACGCCGCTCCGGCCGCGGCCCGGCGCGCTCCGCTCGCCACGCGCGTCACGGCCTGGCTGAACGACCCCGAGGACCCGTTCTGGTCCCGGCCCGCGCCCACGGCGGCCCAGCGGCGCAACGACGTGCTGGCCGCCCTGGGCTTCCTGCTGGTCGCGCTCGTGGCCTCCGTGCTCGTGCACAGCTACGCTGGGCTCGCGGAGGGGGACGAACCCTGGCGCTTCTACCTCAGCACCGTGCTCATCGTGGTGCCCCTCGCCCTGCGCCGGCGCTTCCCCCTGCCGGTCGTGGTCGCGTCCTCCGCGCTGTTCCTGGGACTGACCTATGCGAGCCCCACGGCCGCCATGACGCTGCCCTTCCAGGGCGCGTACTTCGCGGCCCTCTACGCCGCCGTCGCCTGGTCGCGCGACCGCCAGGCCCTGTGGGTCGCGATGTCGGTGGTCGTGGGGACCATGAGCCTGTGGCTGCTCGGCGCCTTCACCATCACCAACGCCTACGCGGACTTCCTCACCGGGCTGGGCGAGGTCGACGGGCCGCTGCCCCAGCTGCCGTCCTACGCGGTGTTCACCCTGCTCGTGAACACCGTGTACTTCGGCGGGGCGGTGCTGGCCGGGCGCGCGTCCTGGCGGGCCGCGCTCCAGCAGCACCGCCTCGCGGCCCAGGCGCAGCGGATCCGGGAGCAGTCCGCGGAGATCGCCCGGCGCGCCGTCGTCGACGAGCGGCTGCGCATCGCCCGGGAGCTGCACGACGTCGTCGCCCACCACGTGTCCGTGATCGGGATCCAGGCCGGGGCGGCGCGCAAGGTCCTGGACCGTGACCCCGCCGCCGCCACCGCCGCCCTGCGGACCATCGAGGCGTCCAGCCGGACGGCGGTGGGGGAGATGCGCCAGCTGCTCGGCGTGCTGCGCGCCGAGGGCGAGGACGGCGCTCCCGGACACGGCACGGGCACGGCGGCCGCGCGGCGGCCGGACCCGGGTCTCACCGACATCGCCGCGCTGGCCCGCCGGCACGCCGAGAACGGGCTCGCGGTGGACGTCCGCACGGTCGAGGACGTCCCCGGTGACCTGGACAGGATCCCCCCGGCGCTCGGCCTGTCCGCCTTCCGGTGCGTCCAGGAGTCGCTGTCCAACGTGATCCGCCACTCCACGGCCACCACCGCGTCCGTCACCCTGCGCACCGGCCGCGGGTCCGAGGGGCCGTGGTTCGAGCTCGAGGTGCTCGACGACGGCTCACCCCGCCGCGGCACCGCAGGCACCGGGTTCGGCCTCCAGGGACTGCGCGAGCGCGTCCGCCTGCACGGCGGTGAGGCGGATATCGGGCCGCGCTCGGGCCGGTCCGGCTGGCGGGTCCGCACCCGCTGTCCTCTGCCCCCCGGCGGTGCGGGGGGAGACGCCCCGGACCATGCCGCCGCTGCCGGCCTCGGCGCCGCGGACGGGATTCTGCGAGGATCGGAGGCATGATCCGCGTCCTGCTCGCCGACGACCACGCCCTCGTGCGCTCCGGCTTCGCCATGGTCCTGTCCGTGGAGGACGACATCGAGGTCGTGGCCCAGGCCTCCGACGGCGCGGAGGCCGTCACCGCCGCCCGCGACGGGGCGGTGGACGTGGCCCTGCTCGACGTGCAGATGCCGGTCATGGACGGCATCGAGGCCACCCGCCGGATCGTCGGGACCGGGTGCGCCAAGGTCGTGATCGTCACCACGTTCGACCGCGAGGACTACCTCTTCGACGCGCTCGCGGCCGGGGCCAGCGGATTCCTGCTGAAGAACGCCGACCCGGACGACCTCGTGGAGGCCGTCCGCGCCGTGGCCGGCGGCCACGCACTGCTCGCCCCCGAGGCGACGCTGCGCGTCATCCGGGCCCTGACCACGCACGCCCCGGTCCCCGCCCCCGAGTCCGCTCCCGTCCCGGCCGATCCGGCGCCCCCCGACCCCGAGCGGCGCCGGATCGTCGACTCCCTCACCGATCGGGAGCACGAGGTGCTGCTGCTGGTCTCGGACGGGCTGTCCAACGCGGAGATCGCCCAGCGGCTGTTCCTCGGACCCGCCACCGTCAAGACCCACGTGTCGAACATCCTCGCGAAGACGGGCTCCCGGGACCGGGTGCAGGCCGTCGTCTTCGCCCACCGGGCGGGCCTGGTCGGCTGAGCCGGCTCCGCCCCGGGGCGGAGGCCGCCGGCCGGAGCCCGGTCCGCGGGGCTCCCGCAGTCCGCCCGGGTGGGGATCCCCCGTGGCCCCCGCGTTCGTAGGCTGGGGACCGAGCCGCCCGGCACCCACCGGGCGGACGCACCCCGAGAGGACCCCGGGCCCATGAGCACCAGCACCACCCCAGCGGCGACCACCACCCGCTTCCGGCGCCGCCCCGAGGGGCACGTCCTGGAGGCGCGGGGCCTGAGCCGGTCCTTCGGGGGCCGCACCGTGGTCGAGGACGTCTCCTTCCGGGTCGAGCCCGGCCGGATGACCGGTTTCGTCGGCGCCAACGGCGCCGGCAAGACCACGACCATGCGGATGCTCATGGGCGTGCTCCGCGTCTCCTCCGGCGAGGTCCTGTGGGACGGCCGGCCCGCCACGGCGGCGGACCGCGCCGGCTTCGGGTACATGCCCGAGGAGCGGGGGCTCTACCCGAAGCAACCGGTGCTCGACCAGCTCGGCTACCTCGGCCGGCTCCACGGCATGGACCGCCGCGACGCCCTCGCGGAGGCCGGGCGGCTGCTGGAGCGCTTCGGTCTGGCGGGCCGCGGGCGGGACAAGCTGGAGTCCCTCTCCCTCGGCAACCAGCAGCGGGTGCAGGTCGCCGCCGCGCTCCTGCACGGGCCCGCGGCCCTGGTGCTGGACGAGCCGTTCTCCGGGCTGGACCCCGTGGCGGTGGACTCCATGGTCGAGCTGCTGCGCGAGCACACGGCCCAGGGCGTGCCCGTGCTCTTCTCGAGCCATCAGCTCGACCTCGTCGACCGGCTCTGCGACTCCCTGGTCATCCTCTCCGGCGGCCGGGTCCTGGCCGCCGGAGAGGCCGACGACCTGCGCCGCGCCGGCCCCCGCCGGCACCGGCTGCGCTGCGAGCAGGACGCCGGCTGGGTGCGGGACCTCCGGGGCGTGCGCGTCGTCGACGTCGACGGACCGTCCGCCGTGCTCGAGCTCGACGACGCCGCCGCCCGCCGCCGCGTGCTCGAGGCCGCCGTGCCCCGCGGACTCCTGGAGTTCGCCGAGATCGTGCCCGCCCTGTCCGACGTCTACCGCGAGGTCACCCGATGAGCGCCCGCCCGCCCGCCCCCCGTCCGTGGTGGATCGTCACGACCCGCGAGATCTCCGTCAAGCTGCGCGACCGGTCCTTCCTGCTCTCCACCGTGGTCACGGTGCTGCTCGTGGCCGCCTCGATCGCCGCCTCGGCCCTGTTCGGCGGCCGGCCCGCCGAGCACGTCCTGGCGACCGCGGCGCCCGAGGCCGCGCCCGTCGCGGCGCGGGCCGCGCAGGCGCTGGCCGAGAGCGGCGACGACACCCTCACCGTGCACTCCGCCGGCTCCCCGGACGCCGCCCGCCGGGCGGTGGCCGGCGAGACCGCCGACGCCGCGCTGTTGCGGGGCCTCGACGGGTGGACGGTGGTCGGCCAGGACGACGTCGACCCCGCGCTCGCCCGGGTCCTCGAGCAGGCCGTGGCCGAGGAGACCCTCGCGGCCAACGCCCGGGCGGCCGGGACGACCGCCGAGGAGCTCACCGCGGGCGCCGAGGTGCGCACCGAGCTGCTGTCCGGCGGGCAGGACCGCGGCCCCGCGCGGCTCGTCATGGGTTTCGTCTTCGCATTCCTCTTCTACCTGGCCGCCGTCCTCTTCGGCATGGCCATCGCCAATTCCGTGCTCGAGGAGAAGCAGAACCGGGTGGTGGAGATCCTGGCCACGGCCGTCCCGGTCCGGCAGCTGCTCTACGGCAAGGTGCTCGGCAACTCCCTGCTCGCGTTCGCGCAGATCGGCCTCTACGCCGCGGTCGGCCTCATCGGCGTCAACGTCACGGGCGCCGCCGCGGACGTCGGCTGGATCCTCGCCGCGTCCGGGTGGTTCGTGGCCTTCTTCGTGGCGGGCTTCGCCGCGCAGGCCTCCGTCTGGGCGGTCCTCGGTTCCCTGGCCTCCCGCTCCGAGGACCTCCAGACGAGCACCGGGCCGATCATGACCGTGCTCATCGGGGCCCTCGTCGTGGGCCTCTACGCCGAGGGCGCCTGGCTCACGGCCGCCTCCTTCGTGCCGGTCGTCTCCTCGGTGGCCATGCCCGTCCGGATGCTCGACGGCGGCGTGGCGTGGTGGCAGCCGGTGCTGTCCCTCACCGTCGCCCTGGCCGCCGCCTGGGTGCTGCTGCGCCTCGGCGAGCGGATCTACCAGCGCGCCGTCTTCCAGGGCGGGCGCGCCCTCACGTGGCGGGAGGCCGCGCGCCTCGAGCAGTGAGCGCACCGTGCGCCGCGGACTTGACGGCGTCTGGCATACTGGACGGGTACTCGATGCGTGCGGTCCCTCTCGCCGCACGTTTCTCGTGTCCACGGAACCCCTGTGACCGGCCCGCCCCACGGGAGCGAGACCAGGCGTTCACCTCATCCAAGAACCAGGAGAGTCCACACCAGTGGCTGTTAAGATCCGTCTCAAGCGCATGGGCAAGATGCGCGATCCCCGCTACCGCCTCGTCGTCGTCGACTCCCGCAAGAAGCGCGACGGCCGCGTCATCGAGGAGATCGGCAAGTACCACCCGACCGAGCACCCCTCCTACATCGAGGTCGTCTCGGACCGGGCCCAGTACTGGCTCGGCGTCGGCGCCCAGCCGTCCGAGGCCGTCGCCGCCATCCTGAAGGTGACCGGCGACTGGCAGCGGTTCAAGGGCGAGGAGGGCGCCGAGGGCACCCTCCGGCAGCCCGAGCCCAAGGGCGAGTTCGTCGCCCCCGACAAGGGCTCCGTGATCGTCCCCGAGGCGATCACCCCCAAGGGCGAGAAGGCCGCCGAGCCCGCCGCCCCCGGTGCCCAGTCCGACGACGCCCCCGCGGCTGACGCCGAGAAGGCCGAGTAGTCGTGCTCGCCGACGCGTTGGAGCACCTGGTCCGCGGGATCGTGGACAGCCCCGATGACGTCGACGTCCGTGTCAAGAGCGGGCGCCGGTCGGAGACCCTCGAGGTCCGGGTGCACCCGGACGACCTCGGGCGGGTCATCGGCCGCCAGGGCCGCACGGCCAAGGCCCTGCGCACCGTCGTGGGCGCGCTGGCCGAGGACGGCCCGGTCCGGATCGACGTCGTCGACACCGACCGCACCCGCTGAGGCGCCCACCGGGCGCCCCGGCGTCCGGCTCCGCGCCGCCCGCACGGTCCCCGCATCCGCACCGGATGCGGGGACCGTCGGCTTTCCGCCTCCCGCCACCGCACCCCGTTCCCGCGGCCGACCGGCCGCCGACCCCCAGGAGATCCATGAAGGTCCAGGTCGCCCGCGTGGGCAAGCCCCACGGCATCCGGGGTGAGGTCACCGTGCAACTGTTCACCGACGCCCCGGAGGAGCGCTTCGCCCCCGGCGCCCGGCTGCTGCTCGAGCCCCCCGTCCCCCTCGCGCCCGACGGCATGGTCACCGTGCACCGGGCGCGCTGGAACAAGTCCGTGCTCGTGGTGGCCCTCGAGGAGGTCCCCGACCGCAACGGGGCCGAGACCCTGCGGGGCACCCGCCTCTACGCCGAGGCGCTGGAGGAGGACCCGGAGGCCGACGAGTGGTACGAGCACGAGCTCGTCGACCTCGAGGTGCGCACCGGCCCCGAGGACGGCTCCGGACCGCGGATCGGCGTGGTCACCGGTCTGCGCACCCTGCCGGTCCAGGACCTGCTGGAGATCGAGCTCGACGAGGGCCGGCGCGAGGCAGTGCTCCCCTTCGTCGAGGAGATCGTGCCGGTCGTCGACCCCGAGGCGGGCTACGTGGTGGTGACCCCGCCCCCGGGACTGCTCGAGCTCGGCCTCGGCGACGGGAGCACCGACGACGGGAGCACCGGCGACGGGAGCACCGGCGGCGAGGGCGGCCCGGCCGCCGGCAACACCGTGGACGGGGCGCCCGAGGGCGATCGCTGATGCGCATCGACGTCGTCAGCATCTTCCCGGAGTACCTCTCCGCCCTGGACCTCTCGCTCATCGGCAAGGCCCGGCAGCAGGGGCTGCTGGAGCTGACCGTGACGGACCTGCGCGGGTTCACCACCGACCGGCACCGCACCGTGGACGACACCCCCTACGGCGGCGGGGCCGGCATGGTCATGAAGCCGGAGCCCTGGGCCGCGGCGCTGGGCGCCGTCCTCGAGGGCGGCCCCGCGGCCGCGGTGGGACGCCCGGCCGTGGCGGGTCCCGCACCGGCGGCGGTCCCCGGGGCCGCGACGGGGCCCTCGGCGCCGGGGGAGCGCCCGGTGCTGGTCGTGCCGTCGCCGGCCGGCGAGGTCTTCACCCAGGCCACCGCCCGCGAGCTGGCCCTCCGGGAGCACCTCGTCTTCGCCTGCGGGCGCTACGAGGGCATCGACGAACGCGTCGTGGACTGGTCCCGCGAGCACTTCGAGGTCCGGCCCATGAGCCTCGGTGACTACGTCCTCAACGGCGGGGAGGTCGCCGTGCTGGCCATGGTCGAGGCCATCGGCCGGCTCGTGCCCGGCGTGGTCGGCAATCCCGCATCCCTCGTGGAGGAGTCCCACGCGGACGGTCTGCTGGAGTACCCCGTCTACACCAAGCCCGCGCTGTGGCGGGACCGGCCGGTCCCCGAGGTCCTGCTCTCGGGCCACCACGGCCGGATCGCGCGGTGGCGGCGCGACCGTCAGCTGCAGCGCACCGCGGCCCGCCGTCCCGACCTCGTCGCGTCCCTCGACCCGGCGCGCCTGGACCGAGCGGACCGCGCCGTCCTGGCCGAGGCCGGCTGGATCGTCTCGGCCGGACGCGTGGTGCGCGCCGGGGACGGCGCCCCCGGAGAACCTGTGGCATAATGTTCAGCTGTGTGTCTGCTGGGCACGCCCCTGCCGCAGGGGGATGAGCGACCAACAGCCGGGCACCCGGGGACCCCGCACGGGGCACCCGTCACCACGTCTTGCGGATCCAGCACCAGGACCGGGCACCGTCCCGCCCCCACGGATCCGTGCCGACCCACGTGAGCGACCTGCGGCGTTCACCAGGAGAGCCACCATGAACATCCTCGACCAGCTCGACGCCAAGTCGCTGCGCAGCGACGTCCCCGACTTCCGTCCGGGCGACACCCTCAACGTGCACGTCAACATCGTCGAGGGCAGCCGCTCCCGTGTGCAGGTCTTCAAGGGCTTCGTCCTCGGCCGCCAGGGCGCCGGCGTGCACGAGACCTTCACCGTCCGCAAGGTCTCCTTCGGCGTGGGCGTGGAGCGCACCTTCCCGGTGCACTCCCCGGTCATCGAGAAGATCGAGGTCGTCACCCGCGGTGACGTCCGCCGCGCGAAGCTCTACTACATGCGCGACCGCCACGGCAAGGCCGCCCGCATCCGCGAGAAGCGCGACAACACCACGGCCAAGTCCTCGAAGTCCGGCAAGGCCGTCAAGTCCGGCAAGTCCGGCAAGTAGGACAGCGCGCGCTTCGGTGCCCACCGGAACCCGCGCACAGGGCCCCCGCACCACCGGGTCCCACGCCGTCCGGCGAGAACGCCAGTCCCGTGCTCGGGACTGGCGTTCCGTCGTCCTCGCACTCCTGGTGGCCGTGCTCGTCACCGGTCTGCTGCGCGGGTTCGTGGTGGACGTCTACTGGATCGGGTCGGACTCGATGCAGCCCACGGTCGAGCCGGGGGACCGGGTGCTCGTGGGCAAGCTCGTCGACGAGACCCGACTGCGCCGGGGCGACCTCGTCGTCTTCGACGGCCGGGGCAGCTTCGCCCCGCTGCACAGCGACGACCCGTGGCCCGCGCAGGTGCTGCAGAGCATCGGCCGGTGGAGCGGGCTCGCCGGCTCGGACAGCGTGTACCTCAAGCGGGTCATCGGCACCCCGGGGGACACCGTCTCCTGCTGCGGTCCCTCGGGGCGCCTCGAGGTCGACGGGGAGGAGATCAGTGAGGACTACGTCCTCGAGGGCGACCGCCCCAGCGAGGTCGAGTTCACCGTGGTGGTCCCCGAGGGCCGGCTCTGGCTGATGGGCGACCACCGGTCGGTGTCGGTGGATTCGCGAAGTCTGCTCGGCGCGCCCGGTGGCGGACTGGTCCGAGCGGATAAGGTCATCGGAGAACCTCTTGCTGTTCTGTGGCCCCGGGACCGGGCCGGGCAGCTCTGACGCGATCCGCACGGATCCGGATCCGGACGCCCAGCGGCGTCCGCCCAGGAAGGACGACAGCAGTGGCCGACAGGACCCAGCCCGCCGGCGACGGCGTGCCCCAGGAGAACCGCGGTGTCCCGGGCGATGCCGCCGTTCCCCTCCCGGCAGCGCCCACCGCCGGTACGGAGCGCGCCACCGCGACCCCTGCGGCCACCGCGACCCCTGCGGGCACCGAGTCCGAGGCGGACCCGGCGTCGCCGCGCCGCGCCGGACGGCGCGCGGGCGGCAGACGCTCGCGCAAGAAGCGCCCCGACACCTTCTGGGGCTCGGCCCGGGAGATCCTGCTCGTCTTGGTCTGGGCCGTGCTCATCGCCTTCGTGGTGAAGACCCTCCTCGTGCGCGGGTTCTACATCCCGTCCGGCTCGATGGAGAACACCCTCCAGCTCAACGACCGCATCTTCGTCAACGTGCTCGAGCCCACGTTCGGCGACCTCGAGCGCGGTGACATCGTGGTCTTCGAGGACGCCAAGGGGTGGCTGCCGGCCCAGCCCGACAGCGGGGGCGGGCCCACCGACGCCGTCTACGACGCCCTGGCCTTCGTCGGGGTGCTGCCCGACCGCACGGACCAGCACCTCATCAAACGCGTCATCGGGGTCGGGGGCGACACCGTGGTGTGCTGCGACGCCTCGGGACGGGTCACGGTCAACGGCGAGGCCCTCGAGGAGCAGGACGCCTACCTCCACCCCGGGTCCGCGCCCTCGGAGCTCGAGTTCGAGGTCGAGGTCCCCGAGGACCACTACTTCGTGCTGGGTGACCACCGGGACGCGTCCGCCGACGCCCGGGTGCACCTGGCCGAGATCGCGGACAACGGCGCGTTCATCAGCCACGACGACGTCGTGGGCACCGCCTTCGTCATCGCCTGGCCGCTCGACCGGTTCCAGCTGCTCCAGAACCCCTCCGAGGTCTTCGCGGACGTTCCCGACCGGTCTGCCGGTGGCTCCTGAGCCCCGGCGGGCACCGCGCCGGCCGCCGCCGGGCCGGGCTCCCGGGCTCGGCGTGGGGCTGTCCCTGCAGGATCCGGGCGGGCGCCTGGTGGGCGGCATGGACGAGGTGGGCCGAGGGGCCCTCGCCGGACCGGTCACCGCCGGACTGGTCGTCCTGCGTCCCGGCACGGAGCGCGGTGTGGCCGGCCTGCGGGACAGCAAGCTGCTCAGCCCCGCCCGGCGCGAAGCGCTGGTCCCGCGGATCCTCGCGTGGTGCGCGGCGGCCGGTATCGGTCACGCCTCACCGCAGGAGGTCGACGGACTCGGCCTGACGGCCGCGCTGCGCCTCGCCGGGCGCCGGGCGATCGCCGCCGCGGCACAGCGGGGTGCCCACCCCGAGGTCGTACTCCTCGACGGCGGCCACGACTGGCTCTCGCTCCCGCAGGCCCCCCGCGCGACAGGACCTGCCGGGCCGGTTCCCTCCTCCGAGCCCGACTGGTGCGGGACCGTGGTGACCCGGGTCCGGGCGGACCTGACGTGCGCGTCCGTCGCCGCCGCCAGTGTGCTCGCCAAGGTGGAGCGGGACCGGATCATGGGAGAGCTCTCGGGCGGATGGCCGCAGTACGGTTGGGACAGCAACAAGGGCTACGGCTCGGTCCGGCACCGCCGCGCCCTCGAGGAGCACGGGACCACGCCGCACCACCGGCTCAGCTGGCGCCTCACGCAGGCGCCGCCCGCGGCCGGACCGAGAACGATCGGAGACGGGACGAGATGAGCGCCGAAGAACTCGAGAACTTCGAGACGGACCTCGAGCTGCAGCTGTACCGCGAGTACCGGGACGTCGCCGGGCTCTTCCAGTTCGTGGTGGAGACGGACCGGCGTTTCTACCTGGCCAACTCGGTCCGGATCGAGCCGGTCGAGACGAACCACGGCATGTACTTCGACGTGGAGCTCAGAGACGCGTGGGTGTGGGACGTCTACCGCTCCGCCCGGTTCGTGAAGCACGTGCACGTCATGAGCTTCAAGGACGTCAACGTGGAGGAGCTCGCCCACGCGGATCCCTTCTCCGTGCCCGGTGCGGCAGGGCCCGCGCCGGAGGGTCCCGCGGCATCCTGACCCGCCCTCCACACGGGTCCCGAACCCGCGCGGCCGGCCGCGGGAGCGGGGCACGATGGGGCATCCGCCCGGCTTCCACCGGGACCGCCGCCGACCAGGGAGGTGTCCCGTGTCCGAGGGGCTGGGCGCGCGCGGTGAGCAGCTGGCGGCCGCCCACCTCGAGACGAGGGGGCACCGCGTGCTGGAGCGCAACTGGCGCGCACGGCCCTCGCGCGACGGCCTGCGGGGGGAGGCCGACCTCGTCACGGAGCACGAGGGCTGGGTGGTCGTCGTCGAGGTGAAGACCCGTTCGAGCCTGCGGTACGGGCATCCGCTCGAGTCCATTACGCGGCAGAAGATGACCCGTCTGCACCGCCTCGCGGCCGCCTGGGCACGGGCCCACGACCGCGACCCCCGAATGGTCAGGGTCGATGCCGTTGCAATTACTTTTGCACACGACGGAGTGCCCGAGATCGAGGTCCTGCGGCAGATCCAATGAGACGCGGCGCGCCCGCGTCCCGCGTGACATGCCCCGCGGGACGTGCCAATGTTGAACCGTCGATGATCGGGAGAACGACGGAGGTGTGCTGTGGTCGCTGCGGGACCGCTCGCCGCTCCACGACGCGCCGCGGCTCTCGCGGCGGCCGTCGCGCTGACCGCCACCGGGTGCGGTCTGCTGAAGGCCTCGGAGCCGGAGGCGATCGCACAGCCGGGCACCGTGACCACCGCGCCCAGCGGTCTCAGCCCCGGCCCCTACGCCCTCACCACCGACGAGGGCGCGGTCATCACCTTCGACCTGCCCACCGTGCCGGCCCCGGACGACGAGGTCGAGCAGCTGCGGCGGGACCTCAACGTGGAACCGGTGACCTACGTCGAGCTCCACATCGACAACACCGAGGGCACCCGCACCGTGGAGATCGAGGACCTCAAGGTGATCAGCCACGAGGGCGGGCAGTTCCCGTTCGAGCCGGTCGCCGAGGTCCTCGCCGACTGGGACCCGAACCGTTCCGCGGAGGGCGGCTTCTGGGCCGCTGACGGCTCACCCCTGGACCCGCAGGAGGGCGCCCGGCTCGACGCCCGCACGCACGAGCTGATCGCCCAGTACACCGGGGCCGTCCCGGTGGGCGCCACGGGACGTGAGCTCATGGTCGGCGACTTCGAGGCCCTGCCGCGGACCTTCGACGACGTCGAGCTGTCCCCGTACCCGAACGACCGCGCCCAGGGCCCGGCCCCGGTGGGACACGGACCGGCCCAGCGCCAGTACCGGGCCGGGGCGCCGAACCCGGCGCCCCGGGAGCGGATCGAGGCGGAGCCGGCGGCTCCGGCGGCTCCGGAACCGGCCCGGCCCGCCGCGCAGCCTCCCCGAGTGCCGGCCGCGCCGGCCACGGCCGAGCCCGCCCCGGCTCCCGGACCCGAGCCCGTGTACACGCCGGACTGCGCCGACCCGGCGCAGCCCTCCGGCCCGGTGCAGCAGGCGGCCTGGAACGCGGCCTGCGCCCCGGTCGTCGAGCCGCCCCCGGTCCCGGCCCCGTCGCCGCAACCCACCACCGCTCCGACCGTGGATCCCGTTCCGACGCCCTCTAAGCCGCCGGGGGACACGATCCCTCCCGCCGGAAACACCGACACCGGTGAGGGCGCCACTCCGGATCGGTCCGGGGGCGGTGCCACCGCCGGCGCGTCGCCCTCGCCGAGCCCCACCGGACGCCGGAACTGGCCTCCGCCCCCGGAGCCGACGCCCACACCCACGCCCTCGACCACGACAGGCACTCCCTCGCCCGCCGCCACGGCCGAGCCCGCACCTGCGCTCCCCAGCGGGGCCGAGCTGGCCTGATCCGGCCGGCTCGTCCACCGCCGGCCGCGTCGGCCCGCCGCCCGGCGCCGGAGGCGCCCAGCATGGGGACCAGGAGGTGTCCCCATGCTTCGTCGTCGTACTCTTCGCTTTCCCGTCCCCGGTCACGGGCCGGGCCGTCCGTCCGGATTCCCCGCCGGGGTGCGCTGATGGGCTTCGCACGCACGTGGGCGGTCGCTCTGGTCGGGCTGGACGGGTCGATGGTGGAGGTCGAGGCGGACATCGGGCAGACCCTCCCGGCGTTCTCCATCGTGGGCCTGCCGGACGCGGCGCTCAACGAGGCCCGGGAGCGGCTGCGGGCGGCGGCGCGCAACAGCGGGTTGCCGCTGAGCCCGCGCAAGCTCACCGTCAACCTGACCCCGGCGACCCTGCCCAAGCGGGGATCGCTGTTCGACCTCGCCATCGTGATGAGTGCCCTGCAGGCCGCCGGTGACGTGCCCGCCACCGGGAGGACCGTGTTCCTGGCCGAGCTCGGCCTGGACGGGGCGCTGCGGCCGGTGCGCGGGATCCTCCCGGCGGTCATGGCGGCCGTGCGCGCCGGGCACGAGCGCATCGTCGTGTCCGCGGCCAACGCGGCGGAGGCGGGACTGGTCCCCGGGGCTCGGGTGGAGGGCTTCGCCTGCCTCGCCGAGGTGCTCGCCGCCGCGGGGGCCGACCCCGCGGACCTGCGCCGACCGGCACCTGCCGGATCCGTCCCGGACGGTGCCGCGACGGATCCCGCGCCGCACGCCGCACCGGATCTCGCCGACGTCGCCGGGCAGGCCGACGGCCGCCTGGCCCTGGAGATCGCCGCCGCGGGCGGGCACCACCTGCTCATGGTCGGCCCACCCGGATCCGGCAAGACGATGCTCGCGGAACGGCTTCCCGGCCTGCTGCCGGACCTCGAGGACGACGCCGCGATGGAGGTCACGGCCATCCACTCGCTCAACGGGGCCGCCGGGCGGTGCACGGCCCTTATCCGGCGCCCTCCCTTCGAGGCGCCGCATCACACCGCCTCGGCTGCCGCCCTGTTCGGGGGCGGGGCCGGGATCCCCCGGCCCGGCGCCGCCTCCCGGGCGCACCGCGGCGTCCTGTTCCTCGACGAGGCCCCGGAGTTCGACCGCGGGGTGATCGACGCGCTGCGCCAGCCCCTCGAGAACGGCCGGGTCGTGATCGACCGGTCCGCGGCCTCGGCCGTCTATCCGGCCCGCTTCCAGCTGGTCCTCGCGGCGAACCCCTGCCCGTGCGGGCAGGCCGGGGGGCGCGGGGCCGACTGCACGTGCACCCCGCGGGGCCGCCGCGGCTACTTCGGCAAGCTGAGCGGTCCCCTGCTGGACCGGGTGGACCTGCAGATCGCCGTGCCGAAGGTCTCCTACGGGGAGCTGGCCGCCGGGGCGGGGCAGGGGGAGGCAACGGCGGAGGTCGCCGTGCGCGTGGCCCGCGCGCGGGCGGCCCAGGCGGAGCGCCTCCGCGACCTGGGCCTGCGGACCAACGCCGAGCTCGGGGGCAGCCTCCTGCACGGCGCCCTGCGTCCCCCGCGCCCCGTCACCGCCCCTCTGGAGCGGGCCATGGACCGCGGCTCGCTGACCGCCCGGGGGCACCAGCGGGTGCTGCGGGTCGCCTGGACCCTGGCCGACCTCGAGGGCCGTGGCGTCCCGGCCCCCGACGACGTCGACACCGCGCTGTACTTCCGCTCCCTCGTGCCGGCCTGAGCGCCGCCGCGTCCACCCGCCCGCGACAGGAAGGCCCCGCCGTGCACTCCGCCCAGCCCGCCCTGTGCTCCGGCCACGACCCGCTGCGGCTCGCCCGGGCCGGGATGTCCCGGCTCGTGGAGCCCACGGACCCCACCGCCATGCTGCTGCTGGCGGCGCTCGGACCGGTCGCCGCGCTGGAGATCGCCACGGGGTCACGACCCATCGGAGCCGGGGAGCACCCGGTGTTCGTGTGCGCCGCGGCGGAGGCCGGCTACGGCCCCCGCCAGGCCGACCTCCGGCGGGCCCTGGCCCGGTGGGCCCCCCGGGCGGAGCAGCTCGACCCCTCGGCGGACCTGGCGGTGGCAGCCCGGGCGGGAGCTTGGTTCGCGGTCCCCGAGGACCCCGACTGGCCAGCCGCGCTCGCCGATCTGGGCCTGTTCCAGCCGGTGGGCCTGTGGGGCCGCGGCGACCGCCGGCTCCTCGGCTTCCGCGCCGCCCGCGCCGTCGCCGTCGTCGGCTCCCGGGACTGCTCCAGCTACGGCCGGCAGGTCGCCCTGGACCTCGCCGGCGCCCTGGCCGCCCGCGGCTGGACGGTCGTCTCCGGAGGCGCCTACGGCATCGACCAGGCCGCGCACTCGGCCGCGCTGGCCACCGGGACCGCGCACCCGGCCACGGTGTCGGTCATGGCGTGCGGGATCGACCGCCTCTATCCGCCGGGCAACCACAAGCTGCTCCGCGACGTCGAGGCCACCGGGTTGCTGCTGGCCGAGGTCGCCCCCGGGTGCACGCCCAGCCGCTACCGCTTCCTCCAGCGGAACCGGCTCATCGCCGCGCTCTCGGCCGGCACGGTCGTGGTCGAGGCCCGGTGGCGGTCGGGGGCGCAGAACACGGCCCACCACGCGGACGGACTCAGCCGTCCGGTGGGCGCGGTGCCCGGCAGCGTCCACGCCGGCACCTCCGCCGGCTGCCACCGGCTGGTGCGCGAGGGCACCGCCGTCCTGGTCACGGACCTCGACGAGGTGCTCGAGCTCGTGCAACCGCTCGGGGCTGCGCCGGCGCCGGACCGCCCCGCCCCGCGCTCCGTCGTCGACGGGCTCTCGGACCCCGACCGCGTGCTCCTCGACGCGCTGCCCCTGACGGTGCCCAGCCGCCCGGACCACCTCTCCCGCGTCGCCGGACTCTCCGCCCGCGAAGTGCTGGGCGGGCTGCACCGGCTCGAGGCGCGTGGCCTGGCGCAGGCGACGGGGGAGGGGTGGCGCCGCCGCCGCTAGAATCGGGCCATGACGAGCGACGCCGCCCCGCTGCCCACGGCCGTGGTCCGCGCTCTGGAGCGGTACACGGACCACCTGGTGCACGAGCTGGCCCGTAGCCCCCGCACCGTGGCCGCCTACTCGGGCGACCTCCGCGCCCTCTTCACCTGGCTGCACGCCCGGTACGGGGTCGCCGCGCCGGCCGCTGTGCACCTGGACATGCTCCGGGGGTGGCTGGCCGCCCGGCACGCCGAGGGGGCGGGCCGCACGTCCATGGCCCGCTGGACGGCGTCGATCCGGGGGTTCTTCGGCTGGGCGGCCGCCACGGGGCTCGTGGGCGCCGATCCCAGCCTCCGGCTCGTGGCCCCCCGGCGCCGGCGCCACCTCCCGGACGTCGTGCCCGCCGACGGGATGCGCGTGCTGCTCGACGACCTCGCCGAGCGGTCCACCGCGCCCGGCGCCGGCGGGACGGACGCCGCGCTCGCCGCCCGGGACCGCGCCCTCCTCGAGCTGCTCTACGCCACCGGCGCGCGGGTCAGCGAGCTCGCGGGCGCCGACGTCGACGACGTCGACCGCTCCCGCCGCGTCCTCACGGTCGTCGGCAAGGGCGACAAGCAGCGCACGGTGCCCTTCGGCCGGCCCGCCGACGAGGCGCTGCAGCTCTGGCTGGGCCGTCGGCCGGTCCTGGCGGCGGCGAGCAGCGGGCCGGCCCTGTTCCTCGGCTCCCGCGGTGGCCGGATCGACGCCCGGCAGGTCCGGAGGGTCGTGGAGCGCGAGCTCGGCTCCGTCCCCGACACCGCGGCACGAGGTCCGCACGCCGTGCGGCACTCGGCGGCCACGCACCTCGTGGACGGCGGCGCCGACCTGCGCACGGTGCAGGAGCTGCTGGGGCACGCCTCCGTGGCGACCACCCAGATCTACACGCACGTCTCCGTGGACCGGCTGGGGGCGGTCTACCGCCAGGCCCACCCCCGGGCCTGACCTTCGCCCGGGCGCGGGGTCCCGCGGCAGCACGGGAGTCGTGGGTTGACGCCCGAGGAATGTTTGCAGTTGAATGAGTGGCGTATTGTACTCGACGTCCCGGACACGGCAACGAGCTCGGAACCGGCCGGAACGACGGGTGCGGCACCCGGGCGACCGGACGCCGTGCGGGCCTCGAATCCCCGCGGCCGGACGCGAGCCCGGACAACAGCATCGTCGGGGTGCGGCACGCCTACCGCGTCCCGGCGGGTGGGACCGCTTCCGTGCAGGGCGTTGGGGAAGACGTACCTACACGACGGAGGAACAGGTCATGTCTTCACCCACCACGCGCGGAGTGCTCTACGTGCACTCGGCACCGCGGGCCCTGTGCCCGCACATCCAGTGGGCGCTGGAGTCGGTCGCGCGCCAGCGCACGGAGCTCGAGTGGACCCAGCAGAACGCCGAGCCCGGATCCGTGCGCGCCGAGCTGGAATGGTCGGGGCCCGCCGGCACCGGCGCCCTCCTCGCCTCGGCGCTGCGCACGATGGGCCGCCTGCGGTTCGAGGTCACCGAGAACCCCTGCCGCGGCCACGACGGCGCCCGTTGGTCCTTCACCCCGGACCTCGGCATCTTCCACGCGACCACGGACGCCGCCGGCAACATCATGGTCTCCGAGGACCGGATCCGCTATGCCTACGAGACGGCGGCCGGCAATCCGCTGCTCGTGATCAACGAGCTCTCCCTCGCCCTGGGGGAGGCCTGGGACGAGGAGCTGGAGCCGTTCCGGCACGCCGCGGAGGGCGCCCCGGTGCGCTGGCTGCATCGCGTCGGCTGAGCGGCCACGCTCCCGCCCCGCCTCCGGGGGCACGGGACCCGTAGCACGACGGAGGGGAGGTCGCGGGCGTCCGTGACGACGTCGAGATCGATCTCCGGGTCCTGGTTCTCCAGGTTGATGGTGCAGGGCGCGGTGCGGTGGTGGACGGCGAGCACGGTGAGCACGGCCTCCACGGCGCCCGAACCGCCCAGGATGTGACCCGTCATCGACTTGGTCGCCGAGACGCACATGTCGTCGACCGCCGAGCCGAACGCGCGGCGCAGGGCACCGGCCTCGGGGGCGTCCCCCCTGGGCGTCGAGGTCGCGTGGGCGTTGACGTGCTTGACGTCGGCGGGCCCGAACTCCCCGGTCTCCATGGCCTCCGCCAGGGCGCGGGCCGCCCCGCGGCCCTCCTCGTCCGGGGCGGTGATGTGGTAGGCGTCCGCGGTGAGGCCGGCACCGGCGAGCTCGGCGTAGATCCGCGCGCCGCGGGCCTTCGCGTGCTCCTCCGACTCGAGCACCACGGCGCCGGCGCCCTCGCCCATCACGAACCCGTCGCGGGCGGTGTCGTAGGGGCGGGAGGCGCGCTCGGGCTCGTCGTTGCGCTTCGACAGCGCCTGCATCGAGGCGAACGCCGCGATGGTCACGGGGTGGATGGCGGACTCCGCGCCGCCCACCACCACGAGGTCGGCCTTGCCCGAGCGGATGAGGTTCATGCCCTGGTAGAAGGCCTCCGTGCCGGAGGCGCACGCCGATACGGGCGTGATGGACGCGGCACGGGCCTTGAGGTCCATCCCGACGGCGGCCGCGTTGCCGTTGGGCATGAGCATCGGGACGGTGAGCGGCATGACCCGCCGGGCGCCGCGCGTCTGAAGGGTGTCGTAGGCGTCCAGCAGGGTCCAGACCCCGCCGATGCCGGTGCCGAAGGCCACGGCGAAGCGGTCCGGATCGACCTCGTCGGAGGACTCCGCGTTGCCGCCGGAGAAACCGGCGTCGGCCCACGCCTCACGGGCGGCGATGACCGACAGCTGCCCGGAGGGATCGAGACGCTTAGCCTCGACCCGGGTGAGCACCTCGCTCGCGGGGGTCGAGACGGGCGCGGCGATCCGCACGCCCAGATCGTAGGTGTCCACCCAGTCGTGCTCGATGGCTCTCACACCGGAGACGCCCGTGGTGGCGCTGCGCCACAGCTCGGGGACGGTGCCACCGATCGGGGTGGTGGCACCGAGACCGGTGACGACTACTTTGCGGGTCATGACTGCACTTCCTCGTGTCCTGGGATGATGCGGCGGGCGGCCCGCCCGGTCGCGGGTCGGTGCGGCGCGGCGGATCCTGCGGTCCGCCGCGCCCCGCACCGACCGGCCGGATCAGGCCTGGGCGTTGTCGATGAAGTTGACGGCGTCCTCGACGGTCTTGAGGTTCTTGACCTCTTCGTCGGGGATGGTGACGTCGAACTTCTCCTCGGCGTTGACCACGATGGTCATCATGGAGATGGAGTCGATGTCGAGGTCCTCGGTGAAGGACTTGTCCAGCTGGACGGCCTCGGTCTCGAGGCCGGTCTCCTCGTTGACGATCTCGGCCAGGCCGGTCAGGATTTCCTCTTTGCTCGCCATGGTGGCTTCCTTTCTCTGCGGCTGCCGGGGCAGCCGGTGGTGACGTGCGCCCCGGGCTGGTGCCGGGTGCATCTGTCCCGGTCAGGCCGGAGGGCCGGGCCGGGGGACATCGGGTGTGCGGTTCAACCCTACGACGACTGGCAGGGCCCCGCGGCGGCACCGACACGTGGGCGGGGCACCGGGACCCGGCCTACGCGTCGGCGGTGGTCAGGGAAGGACGACGACCTGCGCCCCGTAGACGAGGCCGGCGCCGAAGCCGATCTGCAGGGCTAGCTTGCCGGACAGCTCCGGGTGCTCCGTCAGCAGGCGGTGCGTGGCGAGGGGCACGGAAGCGGCGGACGTGTTGCCGGAGTCGGCGATGTCCCGGGCGATGACCACGGACTCGGGGAGCTTGAGCGTCTTGGCCATCTGGTCGATGATCCGCATGTTCGCCTGGTGGGGGATGAAGGCGCTCAGGTCCTCGGGCTGCACCCCGGCCACGTCCATGGCCTCCTGGGCGCGCTTGGCGACCTCCCAGGAGGCCCAGCGGAAGACCGTCTGGCCGTCCTGGCGCAGGGTCGGCCACAGCGTGGCGTCCTCGCGCACCTCGCCGGTCTCCGGGTCGAGGAGGTCGGGGGACTGGGTGCGCTCGCGGCCCTGCTCCACCGCCCGGATGTCGGTGAGCGGGTGGGTCATCCGGATGGCGTCCCACTTGGAGCCGTCGGAGCCCCACACGGACGGACCGATCCCGGGGGTCTCGGAGGGTCCGACGACCACGGCGCCCGCCCCGTCGCCGAGCAGGAACGAGATGGAGCGCTCGCTGTTGTCGATGACGTCGGAGAGCTTCTCCACGCCGACGACCAGCACGTGGTCGGCCGCCCCGGAGCGCACGAGGGCGTCGGCCTGGGCGATGCCGTAGCAGTAGCCGGCGCAGGCGGCCGAGATGTCGAAGGCCGGTGCGGGGGTGGCGCCCAGGCGGTCGGCCAGGGCAGCGGCGGCGGACGGGGTCAGGTAGGGGAAGGAGATCGTGGAGACGATGACCGCCCCGAGCTGCGTGGCCTCGAGGCCGGCCGCGGCCAGCGCCTCGCGGGCGGCGTGCTCGGACATGTCGAGGACGCTCACGTCCTCCGCGGCGCGGTGCCGGGTCCTGATGCCGGTGCGCTGCTGGATCCACTCGTCCGAGGACTCGATCCACTGGCACACGTCGTCGTTGGTCACGACCACGTCCGGACGGTAGACCCCCAGGCCGAGGATCCGGGAGTGCGCGTTGGTCTGTTGCTGCTTCAGGGTCACCACAGGGGTTGTTGCTCCTTCGTGCGGCCGGGCAAGGCGGACGGTCCGGCTGGGCGGGGCGGAACGGCTGCTCCGGCCTCGTGGCGGGCGGCGCACGCGGTGCGCGCGCGGACGTAAGTCAAGAATACTCCTGGCCTGCTCCAGCTCCGCCGCGGTGTTCACGGCGAGGGCCGGCACGCCTTTCAGGCCGCGCTTGGCCAGGCCGACGAGGGTGCCCGCCGGGGGCAGCTCGACCAGCTGCCCGACCCCGCGCTCCAGGAGCGTGCGCGTGCACAGGTCCCAGCGCACGGGCCGGCAGACCTGGGCCACGAGCGACTCGAGGTTCGCTGCTCCGCCGGTCACGGGCTCGCCGTCGGCGTTGGAGAGCAGGGGGTGCACGGGGTCGGCGGGCGAGAGCCGGGGGACCAGCTCGCGCAGCGGCTCGAGGGCGGGGGCCATGTGCTCGGTGTGGAAGGCGCCGGCCACCTTGAGGGGGATGACCCGGGCGCGGGCCGGCGGGTGCTCGGCGAGGGCGGCCAGCTGCTCGAGGGTGCCGGCGGCCACTGTCTGCCCGCCCCCGTTGGCGTTGGCGGGCGTCAGGCCCGCGGCCTCGATGGCGGCGAGGACCTCATCCTCCTTGCCCCCGAGCACGGCGCTCATGCCGGTGGGGACGGCGGCGGCCGCCTCGGCCATGGCGTTGGCCCGGGTGCGCACGAAAGCCATGGCGTCGGCCTCGGTCAGCGCGCCGGCCAGGGCGGAGGCGGTGATCTCACCGACCGAGTGCCCGGCGAAGACGAGGTCGTCCCGGCCGGGACCGATCCGGTCGCCGAGCAGCCGGCCCGCCACGAGGCCTGCGGCCACGATGAGGGGCTGGGCCACCGCGGTGTCCTTGATGGTGTCCTCGTCGGCCTCGGTGCCGTAGTGCACGAGGTCGAGGCCCGCGGCCTCGCCCAGCTCCTCGAGGTGGGCGCGGACGCCGTCGAGGGCGAGCCACTCGGTGAGGAAGCCGGGTTTCTGGGAGCCCTGTCCGGGGCAGACGATCGCGATCACCGCTACAGCTTCGCAAGGATGCGCCTCCGCGCGGTGGCCCGGAGGGCACCAACCCCGGCCGCGCTGTTTGTAGGGATGCTACAAGACCGGCCCCACCGCGGGGGCGGACGTGTCGATGGGGGCGCACGAATCCGCGAGCCGGCCCGCCACGAGCGCGCAGTGCAGCACGAACGCGTCGCGGGGGACCAGGGGGTCCCAGCCGGTGAGGTCGCTGATCCGGCGCAGCCGGTAGCGCACCGTGTTGGCGTGCACGAACAGCTCCCGGGCGGTGGCCTCGAGGGAGTGGCCGACGGAGACGTAGGCGGCCAGGGTCTCCACGAGACCGGTCGCGGAGCGCGTCAGCGGGCGGTACACCGACTCGACCATCGCCGTGCGCGCGGTCTCGTCCCCGGCCATGGCCCGCTCCGGCCACAGGTCCTCGGAGTGCACCGGGCGGGGTGCCGCGGGCCAGGCCGGTGCCACGGACAGGGCCGCGTGGGCGAGCCGGGCCGAGCGCCCCGCCGCGAAGACCGTGGGGGACTCCGGGCCGTAGGCCACCGGTCCCGGTCCGAAGGCGGCGGTGAGCTTCTCGAGGGCGAGGTCCCGGTCGGCCAGGCCCCCCAGGATGAGCACGAGCCGGTCGCCCTGGATGGAGACCAGGGAGTCCTGCGCGTGGCGGCCGGCGAGCCGCCGCAGCCGGGCCACGGTGGACGGGCCGGCGGCCTCGGGCGCGGAGCCCGCGAGCACGGTCACAGGGCCCGTCGACGCCCAGCCCAGGGCCGCGACGCGGGAGCGCAGCGAGTCGGAGTGCTCCCCCCGGAGGATCCCGTCCACCACGAGCGACTCCAGCCGGGCGTCCCACGACCCGCGGTTCTCGGCGGCGCGGGCGTAGACGTCGGCGGCGGCGAAGGCGATCTCCCGCGAGTAGCGCAGCACGGCCTCCCGCAGCGCGGCCTCGTCGTGGTGCTTGGCGAGCTCGGGGACCTTCTCCTCCACGACGTCGACGACGATCCGCAGCAGCTGCAGGGCGTGCTGCAGGGAGATCGAGCGGGTCAGGTCCGTGGGGGCGCCCCGGAAGACCTGGGTGAGCACCCACAAGGGCTCCTCCGGGTCCTCGTACCAGCGCACGAACGAGGAGATGCCGCGCTGGGCCACGAGACCCAGCTCGGAGCGCTCGTCGGCGCGCAGCTCCTCGAACCAGCCGAGGTCGGTCTCGAGGCGGCGGGTCGCGACCGTGGAGATCGCGCCCAGGTTCGCCTTGAGGTTCTCGAGCGTCTTGGGGTGCGGCGGGGCGACGGGACGGGACCGGTCGGTGGGCCGCTTGCGCGAGGGGCGCAGCCAGCGCGTCGTGGGGTTCCCGTCCTGTCCTGCCATGCCTCCGAGCTTAGAGCACCGGTTCGCCACCACCGGCCCCGGGGACGACGACGGCCGCCCCGGGCCG
>NZ_BAAAOA010000032.1:9772-17039 GCF_039530085.1 Kocuria aegyptia | reverse complement strand
CGGCCCGGGGCGGCCGTCGGGCACCGGTGGGCTCGGCTCAGGCGTCGCCGCCGGCGTTGCCCGAGGTCCCGGCGTTGACGTCGTGCAGGCGGTACTTCTCGATCGCCTCGCCCGGGGTTCGCCAGTCGACCTCGCCCCGCTTGGCGAGCATCTCGAGCGCGCGCACCACCATGGAGTGCGAGTCCACGTGGAAGAAGCGGCGGGCGCCCTGACGGGTGTCGGCGAAGCCGAAGCCGTCGGTGCCGAGCGTGGCGAACTCGTTGGGCACGAACTGGCGGATCATGTCCGGCAGGTCCGAGCTGAAGTCCGAGGAGGCGACGATCGGCCCCGTGGCCCCGGCGAGCTGCTGGGCCACGAACGGGGTCCGCGTCCCGTCGCCGGGGTTGAGGAACGACTCCTCCTCCGCGGCGAGCCCGTCGCGGCGCAACTGCACCCAGGACGTCACGGACCACACATCGGCCGACACGTTCCAGTCCTCGGCCAGCAGCCGCTGGGCCTCGAGCGCCCACGGCACGGCCACGCCGGAGGCCAGCAGCTGCGCGCGGGGCCCCTCGTTCTCGGCGGGCTTCAGCAGGTAGATGCCCTTGAGGATGCCCTCGACGTCGACGTCCTCCGGCTCGGCCGGCTGCTGGTAGGGCTCGTTGTAGACCGTCAGGTAGTACATGACGTCGTGGTCCTCGTCGCCGGTCCCGTACATCTGGTCGATCCCGCGGCGGACGATGTGGGCGATCTCGTAGCCGTAGGCCGGGTCGTAGTGGAGGACGGCGGGGTTGGTGGAGGCCAGGATCGGGGAGTGCCCGTCGGCGTGCTGGAGACCCTCGCCGGTGAGCGTGGTGCGCCCGGCGGTCGCGCCGATGAGGAACCCGCGGGTCAGCTGGTCGGCGGCCGCCCAGAACTCGTCGGCGGTGCGCTGGAAGCCGAACATCGAGTAGTAGATGTAGACGGGGATCATCGGCTCGCCGTGGGTGGCGTAGGAGGTGCCGGCGGCGGTGAACGCGGCGCTCGCGCCCGCCTCGTTGATCCCCGGGTGCAGGATGACGCCCTGCACGGACTCCTTGTAGGCGAGCATCAGCTCGCGGTCCACGGAGAGGTAGTTCTGCCCGTTGGGGTTGTAGATCTTCGCCGTGGGGAAGAACGAGTCCATGCCGAAGGTCCGGGCCTCGTCGGGGATGATCGGCACGATCCGGTGGCCGAAGTCCTTCTCCCGGAGCAGGTCCTTCAGGATGCGCACGAAGGCCATGGTCGTGGCGGCCATCTGCTTGCCCGAGCCCTTCTTCGCCGACTTGTACGCGGCGTCGGTGGGCAGAGCGATCTCCTTCTGTCCGTGCGGGCGGTCCGGGACGAACCCGCCGAGCTCCTTGCGCCGCTCGAGCAGGTACTTGATCTCCGGGGAGTCCTTGCCGGGGTGGTAGTACGGGGCGTTGTAGAGGTCGTCCTCGATCTGCTCGTCGGACACCGGGATCCGCAGGTGGTCCCGGAAGGCCTTGAGGTCCTCCAGGGTGAGCTTCTTCATCTGGTGGGTCGCGTTGCGCGCCTCGAAGTGGCTGCCCAGCCCGTAGCCCTTCACGCCCTGCGCCAGGATGACGGTCGGCTGGCCCTCGTGCTCCACGGCGGCCTTGTAGGCGGCGTAGACCTTGTGGTAGTCGTGCGCGCCGCGCTTGAGCTCCCAGATCTCGTCGTCGCTCATGTCCGCGACCAGTTCCTTGGTGGCCGGCGACTTGCCGAAGAAGTGGTCGCGGATGAAGCCGCCGGACTCGGCCTTGTAGGTCTGGTAGTCCCCGTCGAGGGTCTCGTTCATGACCCGGACCAGCTCGCCGTCCTTGTCCCGGGCCAGCAGCTGGTCCCACTCCCGGCCCCAGAGGACCTTGATGACGTTCCAGCCGGCGCCGCGGAAGAAGGCCTCCAGCTCCTGGACGATCTTGCCGTTGCCGCGCACCGGCCCGTCCAGGCGCTGCAGGTTGCAGTTGACCACGAACGTGAGGTTGTCCAGCTTGTCGTTGGCGGCCAGCTGCAGCGCGCCGCGGCTCTCCACCTCGTCCATCTCGCCGTCGCCCAGGAACGCCCACACGTGCTGGTCGGAGGTGTCCTTGATCCCGCGGTTGTGCAGGTAGCGGTTGAACTGCGCCTGGTAGATCGCGTTGAGCGGGCCGATGCCCATCGACACGGTGGGGAACTGCCAGAAGTCCGGCATGGACCGCGGGTGCGGGTAGGAGGACAGGCCGTGGGGGGCCTTGGTCTTCTCCTGCCGGAACGCGTCCAGCTGCTCCTCGGTGAGCCGGCCCTCGAGGTAGGCCCGGGCGTAGTTGCCCGGGGCGGAGTGGCCCTGCCAGAACACCTGGTCGCCGCCGCCGGGGTGGTCCGGGCCGCGGAAGAAGTGGTTGAGGCCCACCTCGTAGAGGGTGGCGACGCCGGCGTAGGAGGAGATGTGCCCGCCGACCCCGATTTCCGGGCGCTGGGCCCGGTGCACCATCACGGCGGCGTTCCAGCGCAGGAACGCCCGGTAGCGCCGCTCGATCTCCTCGTCGCCGGGGAACTCCGGCTCCTGGTCCACCGGGATCGAGTTGACGTAGTCCGTGGTGGTGACCATCGGCACGCCCACGCTCTTCGCGCCGGCGTGCTGGAGGAGGGCGCGCATGATGTACTGCGCCCGCTCCGTGCCCTGCGTCTCGATCAGGCCCTCGAAGGACTCGATCCACTCCCGGGTCTCCTCGGTGTCGGAGTCCTTCAGGTTGTGGGTCAAGCCACTGAGGATGTGGTGGTTGCTGGATGAAGGCACGTTCAACCTCTCTTCGTCGAGTTGCCCGACGGAACCCGGGCGGGTGCGCGCGCGAGGACGCGGCCGGGTCGTCCGACAGTCTCAAAATACCCGTTGCCCGTACCGCTGTCCGGACGCCACCCGGGACGGGCGGACGTCCGGGACCGGCCCGGCCGGCGGATCGCGCCGCCGGGGCCGCCTCGGGCGCACGGGGTGTCTGTTGGGACCATGCTTCCACACCCGCGGCAGGCCGTCACACGCCGTGTCACCCCACGATTCGGAGGCGCGCACCGTGCGGGAGCTTGAAAGAGTCCCTGATCCGGTGTTGTCTGGACGGTGAAGCCGGTATCCGGCCCGCCACCGTGCCCCCGCGGTCCGCCGACGGGCAGGCGGAGCCCAGCACCGGTACGCAGTGCGTGGTCGTCGTTCGTCGGCCCGATCCCAGAAGGAGCAAGAACAGTGAGCGAGGCCAAGACCACCGCGGGTGACGCGGTAGTCCAGCTCGGTTTCAAGGATGGCGACTACATCCAGGAGTTCGGATACGACGAGGACGTCGACCTCGACCTGAGGGACGGCATCGAGGAAGTGATCGGCTCGGACCTGCTCGACGAGGACGACCAGGAGGTCGTCGACGCCGTGCTCCTCTGGTTCCGCGAGGGCGACGGCGATCTCGTCGACACCCTGGTGGACGTCACCACCACCCTGGACGACGGCGGTGTGGTGTGGGTGCTGACCCCCAAGGCCGGGCGCGACGGCTACGTGCCGCCCGCCGAGGTCCAGGAGGCCGCGCCCACGGCGGGTCTGCACGTGACCACGACCGCACGCGTCAGCGCCGACTGGGCCGCGACCCGGCTCATGCCCAAGCGCAACGTCTGACCGGGTGTCGCGGACCCACTCCAGGAGACCACGCATGCTCGAGATCGGCGTTCCCGCCCCGGACTTCACCCTCAGCAACCAGTTCGGCGAGCCGGTCACCCTGAGCGCTCTTCGCGGCCGGCCCGTGGCGGTCGTGTTCTTCCCGTTCGCGTTCTCCGGGGTCTGCACCGGTGAGCTCTGCCGGCTCCAGGACAGCCTCCCCGTGTTCGACGACGCCGGAGCGAAGTTGCTGGCGGTGTCCGTGGACTCGAAGTACACGCTGCGGGCGTTCGCCCGGGAGGAGTCGTTCGACTTCGACCTGCTCTCCGACTTCTGGCCCCACGGGGAGGTGGCCCAGCGCTACGGGGTGTTCGACCCGGTGGGCGGTCTGGCGGAACGGGCCACCTTCGTGCTGGACGCGGCAGGTGTCGTCGTCGACGCCTTCCGCTCCGAACGCGGCGTGCCGCGCGAGCTCGAGGCCTACCGCACCGCTCTCGCCAGGCTGCACGGCTGAATCCGGTCGACCAGGTCCCGAGCGAGCAGCGATGCCCACCGTCCGCGCCGGCTACGGCGTCCCTGTGCATCCCGACCAGTTCCCCGACCCCGACGCCGCCGGGCTCGAGGCCGGACTGGCGGCGGCGGCCGAGCTGCTGGGCGGCCGCCGGATCGCCGTCCTGACGGGGGCGGGCATCAGCACGGACTCCGGCATCCCGGACTACCGGGGCCCCGGCTCCACCCCGCGCAGGCCCATGACCTTCGACGAGTTCATGGGCAGCGCCGCCAATCGCAGCCACTACTGGGCGCGCAACCAGTACGGGTGGCGCCATCTGGCCCGCGCCCGGCCCAACCCCGGCCACGCGGCGCTGGCCCGCCTCGAGGAGGCGGGGTCCGTCACCGGTGTGGTCACGCAGAACATCGACCGTCTGCACCAGGCCGCGGGCTCCCTCAACGTCGTGGACCTGCACGGGCGCTACACCCAGGTGGGGTGCATGCGGTGCGCCACCCGCATCCCGCGGGCCGTGCTCTCCGACCTGTTCGACCGGCTCAACCCCGGTTTCTACGACTCGATCTCGTCCCCGGACGACATCGACTTCGCCCCGGACGCCGACGCCGTGGTGCCGCGCACGGCCGGGTTCCGGGTGCCGGACTGCCCGGTCTGCGGAGGGGTCCTGAAGCCCGACGTCGTGTTCTTCGGGGAGAACGCGCCCCGGCACCGGGTGCTGCGCGCGCTGCGCATGGTGGGCGCTGCGGACGCCCTGCTGGTCGTGGGCTCGTCGCTGACCGTGAACTCGGGGCGCCGCTTCGTCCGCCACGCCGTGCGCACCGCGGTGCCGGTGGTGATCGTCAACCACGGGCGGACCCGCGGGGACGCCGCGGCGCGCCTGAAGGTCGATGCGTCCGCGACCGACTTCCTGGCCGGGCTCGAGCAGCGACTCGCCCGGCCGCAGGACGGTCGGTGAATATGGTGAACGTCACGCCGGAGCGGACCTGCCCCCGGGCGGCACCGATCCGTCACGGCGGGTAATCTGTTCGGGAACCGGGTGCCGGCGGTTGCGAAAACCTCCCACCCGGTTGTCAGGGTCTTTAGCTCAGCTGGTAGAGCGCCACGCTTACACCGTGGATGTCATCGGTTCGATCCCGGTAGGACCCACCACGAGCCGCGGGGGAGCCGTCCGCGGCAGCCGGTGCGGCGCGCGGTCAGCGGAAGTACACCTGCTGTCCGTCGCGCCGAGTGCAGAGGACCACGATGCTGCCCGTGCGGGCGGCCTTCCGGGCCCTCTTCACGTAGCTCGAGGCCGTGCCCCCGCACAGTCGGGCCGCTCCCTCGGTGACCTGGCTGACCGTGGCCTCGTCGAGCACCTGCCTGGTGCCCAGGACCAGGTCGACCCCGCCGGCGGCCGCAGCCGGTGCGAGCGCGGCGCCCGACCACAGCAGGGCACCGGCCACGGCCCCCGTCAGTGCCCTCTTCCTCGCGTCCATCCACGGCCCCCGGCTCGTCGTGCCCCGGGTCCAATGTAGGAGTCCCGGCCGGGCGCGCGGCGATTGTGACGGAGGTTCTCTCCCGGACGTCGCCGTCGGCCCGCGGCGCGGTCGGCCCCGGTGCGCCTCGGCAACAAGTGCGCACCGCGCGGAGCGCCCTCCCGGAGTTTGTAGGCTGGGGGCATGGCAGCAGAACAGAAAGCTCAGATCGGGGTCACCGGCCTCGCGGTCATGGGCGCGAACCTCGCCCGCAACTTCGCCCGGCACGGGTACACCGTCGCCCTCCACAACCGCTCCGTCGGCAAGACCGACGCCCTGCTCGACGCCCACGGCGACGAGGGGACGTTCATCCGCACGGAGACCCTCCAGGAGCTCGTGGACGCCCTGGAGACGCCCCGCCGCATCCTCGTGATGGTCAAGGCCGGTGCCCCCGTGGACGCCGTCATCGAGCAGCTGGTGCCGCTGCTCGAGAAGGACGACATCATCATCGACGGCGGCAACTCCTACTTCCAGGACACCCGGCGCCGGGAGCGCGAGCTCGCCGAGCAAGGACTGGACTTCGTGGGCATCGGCGTCTCGGGCGGTGAGGAGGGCGCCCTGCTCGGGCCCTCCATCATGCCCGGCGGACCCCGGAAGTCCTACGACTCCCTCGGCCCGCTCCTCGAGGACATCGCCGCCAAGGCCGAGGACGGCACGCCGTGCTGCGCCTGGATCGACACGGACGGCGCCGGTCACTTCGTGAAGATGGTGCACAACGGCATCGAGTACGCCGACATGCAGGTCATCGGCGAGGCGCACGAGCTGCTGCGCTCCGTCGCCGGGCTCGAACCGGCCGAGCAGGCCGACGTCTTCGAGCAGTGGAACCGCACCGAGCTGGCCTCCTACCTCATCGAGATCACCGCCCACGTGCTGCGCCAGGTCGACGCCCGCACCGACCAGCCGCTGATCGACGTGATCGTCGACGCCGCGGGGCAGAAGGGCACCGGCCGCTGGACCGTCCAGGAGGCCCTCGAGCTGGGCTCCCCGGTCACGGCGATCGCCGAGTCCGTCTTCGCCCGGGCCCTGTCCTCCGCGGAGCCGGAGATGCGCCTCGAGGCCCAGCGCGTGCTGCCCGCCGGAATCGGGGGCACCACCGAGGACGTCGTGCACGACCCCGAGTTCGTGGAGGACGTGCGCAAGGCCCTCTACGCCTCGAAGCTGGTCAGCTACGCCCAGGGCCTCGACATGCTCACCATGGCCGGCCGGGAGTACGGGTGGGACCTGGACCTCGCGACCATCGCGGGTCTGTGGCGCGAGGGCTGCATCATCCGGGCGCAGCTGCTGGAGGTCATCATGGAGGCGTACCAGGGGGACAAGCAGCCGCTGAACCTACTGTTCGCCCCGGAGTTCGTCACCGCCGTCGAGGAAGCCCTGCCGTCCTGGCGGCGCGTCGTGGCCCGGGCCGTGGAGCGCGGCATCCCCGCACCCGTGTTCGCCACCACGCTGAACTACTACGACTCCCTGCGCCGGCCCCGGCTCAACGCGGCCCTGACGCAGGGGCTGCGCGACTTCTTCGGCGCGCACACCTACCGACGCGTCGACGACGCCGAGGGCATCTACCACACCCTGTGGAGCGGGGACCGCTCCGAGGTCGTCTCCTGAGCGGAGCCCTCACGACGACGACGCCGGCCGGCCGCT
>NZ_BAAAOA010000032.1:0-9731 GCF_039530085.1 Kocuria aegyptia | reverse complement strand
CGGCCGGCCGGCGCCGTCGTGACCGGCAAGGAGCCGGTGCGGGAGCCCGGGGCGGACGGGCTCAGATCCACATCGCGGGGTCGATGTAGGTGGAGGGGTCCACCAGCGGCTGCTGCTTCTCGGGGGTGCGGGGGCGGACCTTGCCGGGGATCCCGGTCACGATCGAGTCCTCCGGCACGTCCTTGACGACCACGGCGTTGGCGCCCACGGCGGAGTCGGCGCCGATCTCCACGGGCCCCAGGATCTTCGCGCCGGCGCCGATCACCACGCGGTCCCCCACGGTGGGGTGCCGCTTGACCTTCTCCAGGGAGCGCCCGCCCAGGGTCACCCCGTGGTAGAGCATCACGTCCTCGCCGATCTCGGCGGTCTCCCCGATGACCACGCCCATGCCGTGGTCGATGAAGAAGCGGCGCCCGATGGTCGCACCCGGGTGGATCTCCACACCCGTCAGGAAACGGCCGAGCTGGGAGACCGTGCGCGCCAGCAGCCGCCGGTCGGGGTGCTGCCACAGCCGGTGGGACAGGCGGTGGACCCAGATGGCGTGCAGACCCGAGTAGTTGAGGGCGATCTCCAGCCGGGAGCGAGCGGCCGGGTCGTGCGTCCGGGCCGTCTGCAGGTCCTCGGCGAGTCTGCTCCAAAAACTCACGGTCTTCCTCTGTTCTTCCGGTGGCGGGGAACCCGTCCCGCCGGGACGGGCGGGACGTGCGGGGGCGCGGACGGGAACGACCCGCCCACCACCGGGCCAACGTCACCGGCAGGCGGCGCTATTCCCGGCGGGGGCGGGTCGTGATCCCGTGGCGCGGCTCAGCCCCGGATGTCCTCGTAGAGCAGGGTGGAGATGTAGCGCTCGCCGAAGTCGCACACGATCGCCACGATCAGCTTGTCCCGGCTCTCCTCCTTGGCGGCCTCCTGCAGGGCGGCCCACACGATGGCGCCCGAGGAGATCCCGCCGAGAATGCCCTCCTTGGTGCCGAGCTCGCGGGCGACCCGCACGGAGTCCTCGACGGTCACGTCGTAGACGTCGTCGTAGATCTCGCGGTCCAGGATGTCCGGGATGAAGTTCGCCCCGAGGCCCTGGATCTTGTGCGGACCCGCCTTGCCCTCGGTGAGCAGGGGCGAGTCGGCGGGCTCGACGACGACGAGGCGCACGTCCGGCTTCTGCTCGCGCAGGTAGCGGCCGGCGCCCGTGATGGTGCCGCCGGTGCCCACGCCGGAGATGAACACGTCGACCTGGCCGTCGGTGTCCTCCCAGATCTCGGGGCCCGTGGTCGCGTAGTGGATCGCCGGGTTGGCCTTGTTGGCGAACTGGCTGGCCAGGACCGCGTTGTCGGTGCTGTCGACGATCTCCTGGGCCTTCTCGACGGCGCCACGCATGCCCTCCGCGCCCGGGGTGAGCACGATCTGGGCGCCGTAGGCGCGGAGCATGACCCGGCGCTCCGTGGACATGGTCTCGGGCATGGTCAGGATGACCTTGTAGCCGCGGGCGGCACCGACCATGGCCAGGGCGATGCCGGTGTTGCCGGAGGTGCCCTCGACGATCGTGCCGCCTGGCTTCAGCTGGCCGGACTGCTCGGCGGCGTCGATGATGGCCACGCCGATGCGGTCCTTGACGGAGTTGGCGGGGCTGTAGAACTCCAGCTTCACGGCGACGTTGCCGGGCAGCCCCTCGTCGAGCCGGTTCAGGTGGACGAGCGGGGTGCGGCCCACGATCTCGGTGACGTCGTTGTAGATCTTCGGCATGTGCGTACCTCGGTTTCTGCGTGGTCGGTTCTCTGTCGGATCTGGGTGGAGCTCAGGTGGTGCCCGCTGGTGCTGTGGCCGCCGGTGCTCTGGGGGGCCGCGGCGGCGCAGTCCTAGCTCAGCCTAGCCAGGCACCGCAACCGCTACTACGCGGTAAGCCACGCGGAGTAACGTTTCCGGACCTTCGCCAGCTTGGGGTTGATGATCACCTGACAGTAGCCGTTCCAGGGCTGGTGGGCGTAGAAGTCCTGGTGCTCCGGCTCGGCCTCCCAGAACGTGCCCAGCGGCTCCAGCGTCGTGACGATCGGCTGGTCCCATGCGGGCTGGGTGCGGCGGATCGACTGCTCGAACAGCTCCCGCTGCGCCTCGTCGGCCCAGAACATGGCGGACCGGTACTGGGTGCCCACGTCGTAGCCCTGCCGGTTGAGGGTGGTGGGGTCGTGACCGGTGAAGAACAGGTCGAGGATCACGTCGGCCGGCACGACCGAGGGGTCGAACCTCACGGCCACCGCCTCCGCGTGCCCGGTCGTGCCCGAGCACACCGCGTCGTAGGTCGTGCGCTCCGGGTCGCCACCGGTGTACCCGGAGACCACGGAGGTGACTCCCCGGGTGATCCGGTAGACGGCGTCCAGGCACCAGAAGCACCCGCCCGCGAGCACGAAGGTCACGGTCGTGGCGGGGTCCTCGGCGGCCGGGCGCGGAGCAGGGACAGGGCGGGCGTCGTCGTGCGCAGGGAAGGCCATGACCCGTACAACACCGCACGGCCCGCATCATTCCCGCATCCCGCAGCGGACCCTCCGTGCCCGCCTCGGCGGCCGGCGCGGATCCGGCTCCTAGACTGGGGCGCATGAGCGAGCAGAGCACGTCCCCCACCGGGACCGCACCCACCCTGGCGGAGGTGCTCGAGACCGTCGAGCAGCTGTGGCCCCTGCGCCTGCAGGAGCCCTGGGACGCCAGCGGGCTCGTCACCGGCCGCCCGGACCGGCCCGTGCGCCGGATCCTGTTCGCGGTGGACCCCGTGGCCGACGTCGTCGCCGAGGCCGTGGCCACCGGCGCCGACCTGCTGGTCACCCACCACCCCCTGTTCCTGCGCGGCGTGACCTCCGTGGCCGCCGACGGGTTCAAGGGCGCCGTGGTGCACGAGCTCATCGAGCACCGGTGCGCCCTCCTCGCCTGCCACACCAACGCGGACTCCGCCCCGGACGGCGTCTCGGACGCCGTGGCGCGGGCGGCCGGGCTCACGGCGACGACGCCGCTCGCCCCGCACCCTGCCGACCCGGCCGTGGGCATCGGGCGTGTGGGGGACCTGGCGCGGCCCGTGCGCCTGCGGGAACTGGCCCGGCGCCTGGCCGACGCCGTGCCGCCCACCGCCCACGGCGTCCGCGTGGCCGGGGACCCCGACGCCCTCGTCCGGCGCGTCGCGGTCTGCGGGGGAGCGGGG
Organism: Kocuria aegyptia; assembly: GCF_039530085.1. NCBI lineage: Bacteria > Bacillati > Actinomycetota > Actinomycetes > Micrococcales > Micrococcaceae > Kocuria > Kocuria aegyptia. The sequence goes on along the minus strand of NZ_BAAAOA010000032.1, from coordinate 6,550 downwards.
GACTCCCTCTTCGACGAGGTCCGGGCCGCCGGTGCCGACGTCTACGTGACCGCGGACCTGCGCCACCACCCCGCGTCCGAGGCGCGCGAAGCCGCGAGGGGCCCCGGTGCCGGCGGCACCCCGTACCTCGTGGACCTCTCCCACTTCGCGAGCGAGTGGCTGTGGCTGCCCGTGGGCGCCGCCGCGCTGCGCGAGGCGCTCGCCGGCCGCGGCCACGACGTCCAGGTCGCCGTCTCCGCACTGCGCTCCGATCCGTGGGACTTTCGCATCGACCACGACCGTCCCGAGCACGACAGCCGTGGCCCCGACCGCCCAGGTCCCGACGGCTCCGGCCACGACGACCGCGGCCCCGACCGCACCGACCACGGCCGCCCAGGCCGCCGCTTCGCCGCAGACCCGGGCGCCCCGACCGCAGGAGGACCCGCATGAGCACCGCCACGCCCGAGCAGCAACGAGCCCTGCTGGAGCTCGAGCGGGTCGACGCCCGGCTGCGCCGGATCGCCGCCCACATCGCGGAGCTGAAGGCCGACCCCGAGGTCGCCGCCGCGCTGCAGCTCCGGTCCCGGGCGATCGCCACCGCCAAGGAACTGGAGTCCGGGGAGCAGGGGATCCGCGACCGGCTCGCCGCCGCCGAGCAGAAGGTCGCCCGCGTCCAGGCCTCGATCGAGAAGGACCGCCGGCGGCTCGAGCAGGGCGGCTCCGCCAAGGACCTCATGGGCCTGCAGCACGAGATCGAGACCCGCACCAGGCAGCTGGCCGAGGCGGAGGAGGCGGAGCTGGAGGTCCTGCAGGAGCTCGAGGACGCCGTCGCGCACCGCGCCCGCATCACGCCGCGGCTCAAGGAGGCGGACGCGGAGGCGCGCCGTCGCGTCGAGGCCCGGGACGCGGAGGGCCGCGCCCTGACGACCGAGCGGGGCGAGCTGGCCGGCGCGCGCACGACCGCCGTGGAGGGCGTCGGGCATCCCGCGCTGCTGGCGCGGTACGAGAGGATCCGCACGGGGCGCGGCACCGAGCGGCCGGCGGCCGCGGAGCTGCGGGGCACCGCGTGCGGTTCCTGCGGAACGGCGCTGAGCCCCACGGACGCCGCGAGTTTCCGGGCGGCGGCCGCCGACGAGGTGCTCACGTGCCCCGAGTGCGGGGTGATCCTCGTCCGCTCCTGAGGCTTCCGCGGTCGCCCGCGGCCGCAGTCGGTGCTGAGGGCGCCGGGAGGGGAGCGGGGGACAGGCCGGCCTGTAAGCCGGGTTCTGTGCACACGGCCGGTCGCCCGTGCCGTGCTGGTGACCATCCATCTAGGCCCATCGTTGCCGGTGGGCTCGTGCGGCCTACCCGGGTGCTCGGACGAGCAGTCCTCGGACGCACCCTGTCTGGCCTTGCTCCGGATGGGGTTTACCGAGCCGCGCCGGTCACCCGGCGCGCTGGTGGTCTCTTACACCACCTTTTCACCCTGACCCGCTGCCCGGACGGACCGGGGCGGGCGGTCTGTTTTCTGTGGCACTTTCCTGCGGGTCTCCCCGAGTGGGCGTTGCCCACCATCCTGCTCTGCGGAGCCCGGACTTTCCTCGCGCCGCGGCAGCCGGAGCTGCGCGGCCCGCGGTCACCCGGCCGACCTGTCCGCCGCCATCCTACCCGCCGGGCCGCCGCGTCCGGACCGGGCCGGCCACCGCGGTGTCCCGGCCGGCCTCCGTCCCACCGGCGCGCGGCCGCCCACTCGGGTCACTAGACTTCTGCGGGTGCTGATCCTCCTCCCGCCCTCCGAGACCAAGACCGCCCCCGGCGCCGGCGCCCCCGTCGAGCCCGCCGTCCTGTCCTTCCCCGAGCTCACAGCCGCCCGGCAGCAGGTGCTCGCCGAACTGGCCGCGACGAGCGCCCGCGACGACGCGCTCGAGGTGCTCGGCGTCGGCGAGCGGTTGCGCGGGGAGGTCGAGCGCAACACCCGTCTGGGCGCGGAGCCCGCCGCGCCGGCGCTGAGCGTCTACACCGGGGTGCTCTACGATGCCCTCGACCCTGCCGGGATGACCGGGGCGCAGCGGGCCGCCGCGGCGGCCTCCCTCGTCGTCGTGTCGGCGCTGTGGGGCGCGGTGCGCCCCGACGACCGGATCCCGGCCTACCGGCTGTCCATGGGCGCCGAGCTGCCGGGCCTCGGCCGGCTCGCGGGCCACTGGAAGCGCCACCTGCCGGCGGTGCTGGAGCCGGCGGCCGGGGACGGGCTCGTCGTGGACTGCCGGTCGGCGGCCTACGCGGCGGCGTGGCGCGGACCCCGCGAGCGGACGGTGGGGGTGAAAGTGGTCCGGGAACAGCACGGGAGGCGCCAGGTCGTCTCGCACATGGCCAAGCACACCCGCGGGCTGCTCGCCCGGCACCTGGTGGAGCGCGCCGCCGAGGGCGAGCGCCCGGAGACGCCGCAGGAGCTGCTCGCGGCGGCGCAGGAGCGCTGGCACGCCGAGCTGACGGAGCCCACGTCCCGCTCCGCGGGCGAGCTCGTCGTCGTGCGCACCGAGGACTGATCCCGGGGCCCGCCGGTGCGCACCGGGCCCGGTGCGCACGGCGGGATCAGTGGCCGAACGGGTCCTCGTCGACGCCGGGGGTCCAGGTGTGCCCGCCGCGCCCCCAGCCCTCGGCCTTGACCGCCTTCCGCGCCTTCCGGCCCCACTTGTCGTTGAGCCGGTCCACGTAGAGCTTGCCGTCCAGGTGGTCGTACTCGTGCTGCATGACGCGCGCGAACCACCCGGTGGCCTCGAAGTCCACCGGCCGGCCGGCCGCGTCGAACCCGGCGACCCGGACCCAGTCCGCCCGCTTCAGCGGCCAGCTGTGGCCCGGCACGGACAGGCAGCCCTCGGACTCCTCGTCCGGGTCCGGCGCGTCCTGCGAGATCCTGCCCGGGGTCAGCACCGGGTTGACGAGGACGCCGCGCGGCGCCACGCCGTCGTCGTTCTGGAAGGTGTAGGTGAAGATCCGCAGCCCCACACCGATCTGCGGAGCGGCGAGGCCCACGCCGTGGGCCGCGTCCATGGTCTCGTACATGTCCGCCACGAGGGCGCGCAGCTCCTCGTCGAACCGGGCCACCTTGGCGGCGGGGCGGTGGAGGACGGGATCACCGGTGATCACCACGGGGCGGACGGCCATGAGGCACTTCCTTCGACTAGCCGGGGCTTGCGCCCCTTCGGACCGGAGCGGGGACGACGAAAGGCCGCCCCGAGTCCTCGGGACGGCCTTTCACAGTGGGTGAGCGACGGGGGTTGAACCCGCGACCTCCTGGACCACAACCAGGCGCTCTGCCGAACTGAGCTACGCCCACCATGAACGCCCGCCGGAAGACCGTGCTTCCGCTGGGCAACGCATACGAGTGTACCGCATTCCCGGACCACCCCCGACCACGGCTCCCGCCCGCCCGGCCGGCCCGGTGGCCCGGGCCCGGACGGACGGCTCAGGCGCCCGTCCGGGAGGCGGAGATCTCCGCGGCGATGCCCTTGGCGGTCGCCGAGTCCGGCCCCGGCTCGGCGGCGAACACGGCGCGGCGGTAGTACCGCAGCTCGTCGATCGAGTCCCGGATGTCACCGAGGGCCCGGTGGTTGCCGGTCTTCGGGGGGGCCTGGAAGTAGGCGCGCGGGAACCAGCGGCGGGAGAGCTCCTTGATGGTGGAGACGTCGATCACGCGGTAGTGCAGGTGCGCCACGAGCTCCGGCATGTCGCGCACCAGGAACGTGCGGTCCGTGCCGACCGAGTTCCCGCCCAGCGGCGCCTTGCCCGGCTCCGGCACCCACTCCTTGACGTACGCCAGGACCTGCGCCTGAGCCTCCTCCATCGTCAGACCGGAGGGGAGCTCGTCGAGCAGCTTGGAGGCGGTGTGCATGTTCCGCACGAAGTCCCCCATCTGCGCCAGCGCCGCCTCGCTCGGCCGGATCACGACGTCGACGCCCTCGCCCAGCACGTTGAGCTCGTCGTCGGTGACGAGCGCCGCGACCTCGATGAGGGCGTCCTTCTCGAGGGACAGCCCCGTCATCTCGCAGTCGATCCACACTATGCGTCCGTTCGAATTAGCCACCCGGACAATCTACCGTGCCGCCCCGACGCCGCAGGTCGGGCCGTGGCCCGTCGAGGAATCCCGCAGGAGCCGGGGATAGTATCGGGGCGACCACGGGTCCGTGCTGCGCCCAGCCGGGGCGCCCGCAGACACCGGACGGGCGCATCGGGAGAGCAGTGCAGACGACTTCGACGACGCCGGCGCCGGGCGAGGGACCTGACGGCGTCCGGCCGCCGGCGGATCCCGAGCTCTCGCGGTACCACTCCGGTTCGCCGCTGCGGACCGTGCTCATGGGCACCCTCGGCTCGGTCATGCTGTTCGTCGGCTCGCTCGGCGTCGGCTGGCTCGCCTCGGTCTCCCCGCTGCGGCAGGTGCCGGCCGTCATCGGCATGCGCTTCACGACCACCGGGGCGATCGTCTCCATCCTGCTGCTCGCCGTGGGCGGGATGCTCCTGATCCGCGAGTGGCTGCGGCTGGGGCAGAAGCTCAACCGGTGGGGGCCCGGCAGCGGCCGGTGGGTGCTCATCGCCATCGCCGCGTGGTCCGCCCCCATGCTGGTGACGATCCCCCTGTTCAGCCGGGACGTGTACTCCTACATCGGCCAGGGGCGGGTGATGGCCAACGGGCTGAACCCCTACGAGCACGGCGTCTCCACGATCGACAATTTCTTCCAGCTCGGGGCGGACCAGATGTGGTCGGAGTCCCCGCCGCCCTACGGACCGCTCTTCCTGTGGCTCGAGCAGTTCGTCGTGGCCGTCACCGGGGCGGACCCTGACGCAGCGGTGCTCTGGTTCCGGGGGATGTGCGGGCTCGCCGTGATCGCGTGCATGTGGCTGATCCCGCGGCTCGCGCGGCTGCACGGCATCAACCCCGCACGGGCCCTGTGGCTCAGCGTGGCGAACCCCCTGTTCCTCACCAACTTCATCGTCTCCGTGCACAACGACGCCATCATGATCGCCCTGGCCCTGGGCGGCACCTACGTGGCCGCCGTGCACCGCAACTGGAAGGGCGGCCTGCTGGGCACCACGCTCGTCACCCTGTCCGTGGCGATCAAGCCCATCACCCTCGTCTTCCTGCCGTTCATCGGCCTGCTGTGGGCCGGCAGGAACGCCACGTGGGCCCGCCGTCTCGTGGTCTGGTCCCTGGTGCTCGCCTACTCGGTGGCCCTGCTCGCACTGATGGGCGCGGTCAACGGGTTCGGCTTCGGCTGGGTCTCCGCCATGTCCACCCCCGGCTCGGTGTCCATCTGGTACGCCCCGGTGGGCTTCGTCGGCGGCCTGGCCACCACGCTGGCCGCGGCCGTTGGGGCCGACTCGGGCCAGTGGCGGGAGGTGACCCACTCGGTGGGCCAGGCCCTCGCCGTGCCGATCATCCTGTGGCTGATGTTCGCGGGCCGGGACGAGCGGATCATCCGCCGTCTGACCTGGGCCCTGGCTGCGATCGTGCTGTTCTCCCCGATGATCCAGGCCTGGTACGTGGTGTGGCTCATCCCGCTGTTCGCCGTCACGGGCATCCGCAGCGACTGGCAGGTGGACATCCTGTTCTTCCTCACCGTCTTCTTCATGATCTACGCCGTGTCCGACCAGCTCGACGTCTTCCCGTACCTGGACCTGGACCTGAACTCCGGCCGGCTGATCGCGGCGGTCGTCGCCCTCTCCTACGGCGTGTACCTGTGGTTCATCGACCCGGCGACCAGACGGCTCTTCCGCGGCCGCTACCAGCCCCCGGTGCAGAGTGCCGTGATCTGAGCGGCCGGTGCCGCCACGGCGAGTTGGTAAACTCGAGGACGGTGCACGGGGCGCGGTCCCGGGCGTCCGCCCCAGTAGCTCAGTGGATAGAGCAGGAGCCTTCTAATCTCTTGGTCGGGGGTTCGACTCCCTCCTGGGGCACCACCGCGACCCCGCCTGCCGGCCCACCGCCCGGGGGCGGGGTCGTCCCCGTCTGGACCGGTCCCGCCGCTGCCGACGAGCCGCCACGGTCCGCCCCCGCCCCACGCTCCCTCGAGGGCGCGAAAGTGTGGACAGGCGCGACCCTGTGAATTCGCATACGTTAAGAGGCACATCGCGAGGTGGGATCTTCCGGCCACCCGAGGTCCGCGCCAGGACGGGCGGCGAGCTGGAGGACCCCCTCGGCGACGTCCCGGCGGCAGCCCGCCGGGACGGCCGCAGTTCCCGGACGGGGTGCCCGGGGCGGCCACGGACCACGCGTCCGGATCCGATCAGGGGGAGGAACCATGAGCGTCACCATCGCCAGGCAGTGGACGGGCAGGAGAGCCCGCTTCCACCACTACGACACGGTGGAGGAGGCCACGGAGGACACCCGGGACTTCATCGTCCGGCAGGTCGGCGAGGACATCGATCCGCAGCGACTCGAGGCGATCACCCGGGGCGTCGTCGACCTGCACTGCATGCATCTCGACTACTGCGGGGACAACGTCGTGGTCGAGCCGGGGAACGCCGCCTAGCTGTACTGACTCACCAGGTTGTTGATGACAGGAGAGACCTCCGGGTCGAGTGTGGAGTTGTCTAG
>NZ_BAAAOA010000031.1:0-10779 GCF_039530085.1 Kocuria aegyptia | reverse complement strand
CGGTCCGGGAGGCCCTGGCGCGGCTGGAGTCCACGAACATGGTGGTCCGCGCCGCGCTGCGCGGTTACCGGGTGGCTCCTCTGCTGACCCACGAGGAGCTGCTGGACCTGATGGATGCCCGCCTGCTCATCGAGCCGTACAACGCCGAGCTGGCGTGCGGACACGCGGACGCGGCGTTCCTGGAGGCGCTCGAGCGCGCCATCGACGACCTCCGTGACGCCCCCAACGGGCCGCACTTCTCCGACTACCGCACCTACTGGGAGGCGGACGAGCGCTTCCACCGCCTGATCGCGGAGCAGGCGGGCAACAAGTTCGTCCTGGGCGCCTACGACTCCCTGGGTGGGCACGTGCACCGGTTCCGGCTCTTCAGCGGGCTGGGGGTCCAGGACGCCCGCAGCGCCATCGAGGAGCACGCGCGGATCCTGGCGGCGCTGCGCCGCGGTGACGCCGCGGCTGCCCGGATCGCGATGGCCGGGCACATCTGCGGGGTCCGCGAGCGGGCCATCCACGAGCACGAGAACGCCGGCGAGGACGCCCGCAGCGAGAGCGCCTGAGGTCTGGTCAGGATGCGCCCCGCCCCGTCGACGCCCAGCCCGGAGGGCCACCGGTGCGTCTACTGGGCTGTAAGGACCCGCGCTTCGGGTACAGGGGTCAGCACCGTGCCGTCGGTGAACCAGGACTGCAGGTTGGCTGCTCCGAGTTCGGCCATGCGTCGGCGGGTGGGCACGCTCCCGGAGCCGACGTGGGGTAGCAGCACCGCATTGTGGAGCGCCAGGAGCTCCGGGGGCACGTTCGGCTCGTCCTCGTAGACATCGAGTCCGGCCGCTCCGAGCGTGCCGTCGGCGAGGGTGGCGATCAGTGCCTGTTCGTCCACTACGGACCCCCGCGCGACGTTGATCAGCACTCCTCCGGACCCGAGGTTGCGCAGGATCTCCGCGTCGACGAGGTGCCGTGTCGAGGCCCCGCCCGGCGTGGCGACCACGAGGATGTCGACGTCGCGCGCCATATCCCGCAGATCCGGGTAGTACGGGAGTTCGAGGTTGCGCTCGTGACGGGCGTGATAGCTGACGCTGATCCCGAACGCCGCCGCGCGGCGGGCGATAGCCTGCCCGATGTGCCCCATGCCGAGCACGCCCATCGTCCGACCCTGGAGGCTGAACCGGGTGAGCGGATAGGGGCCTTCGTGCCAGCGGCCTCTCCGAAGATGTTCCTGGGCCTGGGACAGTTCTCGTACGGTCATCAGCAACAGGCCCATGGCGGTGTCGGCCACTTCTTCGTCGTTCGAGCCGGCCACGTTGGTGACGACGACGCCGCGTCGAACCGCCTCCGGTGCATCCACGGTGTCGTATCCCACGCCGAAGTGGGCAATCAAGCGGAGATTCGGCAAGCGTTCGAGCAGGTCCTTGCCGAGCGGACCTTCACCGGGGTTGGCGATCACCTCGATCTCCTCACCTCGGTCGGTGAGGATGGCGTCCAGCTCCTCCTGGTTCGACGGTTGAAGCAGGTCGAACCGACCGCGGATCGCGTCCAGCACATCCTTGGGGGCAGGCGACGGTACGAGAACAAGAGGGAGATTCATCCAGATCCTTCGTTCGGAGTTCCTTGTTCCCGCCGTCCGTGGGCGTCTCGGGCGGGGAGCGGATTGATGGGAACAGTACCACCGGGTCTCGGGGCGTCGAGGAGGGCGCCGTGCAACGCCCGAGTGGCGGACGACATGTATCTGTCGGGGTCGTGCCATAATCCGACCTCACGCCCTTCCATGACGTGCCCCACCTGCAGTACGGCTAGTCCGGTGGTGTCCGAGACCTCCATCGCGAACCGGTTGATCACCCCCACACCCAGACCTTCCTTGGCCAGATTGGCCAACGTCTGCGGCTGTTCCGTCTGCCACGCCACGTCCGGGATCAGATTCCACGCTGCGAGCACTCCGGCGGTGTCGGGGTCCAGCCCAGCCCCCGGCCGCGCGATGACAATCAGCGGCAGCCTGCTCAGAGCCTCCGGGGGCAGGGGGAGCGGGGCCCGGGCCAGGCGGTGGGAGGTGGGCACCACGGCGACGTACGGCTCACGCCACAGCGGCTGGGACACCAGGCCAGGGGGTGCCGGCCTGGCCGTGGTGGAGCGAATCGCCAGATGGAGTTTGCCGACGGCGAGGTCATGGGCCAGGGCTGTGGTGGTGTCCTCGGAGAGTTCCACCCGTACCTGCGGATGCGTGGCCGAGAAGTTCCGCAGAACGCGGGGGAGGAAACCGGCGCTGATGCTCGGGTGCGACCCCAGCACTACACGACCACGGTGGACGCCGGTGAGCGCGTCGATCTCGGCGGCGCCCAGGTCGAGCGAAAGCAGGGCCTTTCGTGCGTAGGGGAGGAACGTCTCGCCGGCGTCGGTCAGCTCGACCGGACGATGTCGACGATCGAAGAGCGGGACGCCCAGTGCCTGTTCGAGGGCGGCCACATGGGCGCTCACGCGGGACTGCGACCGGTGGATCGCCAGTGCGGCCGCGCTGAAGCTTCCGTGCTCGGCGACAGCGACGAACGTCTCAAGCCAGTCGTTCTGCTCGACCCTGGTCATCGGAGATTCCATTCCATTCGGCCTGCACCACACGAACTATCCGTCCTACAGGATATAGGTATCCGATGGACGCTGTTGTCCTGGACTTCGCCTACCCCCACGATGAGTGAACTGGGTTGTGACGCGGATCTCATTCAGTGATCAGCGGTCACCACGATGAAATGGGAGAAGAACAATGACGAACAGCACGAACCGACGGTCCCGCCGTTCACCGCTTCTCGGCGTTGTTGCCGCCATGGGCTCCGTGGGCCTGGTCTTGTCCGGCTGCTCGGCCGGCGGCGGCGATACTTCTGCCGAAGGCGCGGACAATGGGAACGCGTGCGATCTCGCGCCGAACTATCCGAACGGTCCGGTCGAGCTCATCGTTCCCTGGGCCGCTGGTGGGGGCACCGACGGTGTGGCGCGTGCGGTCGGCAACGAACTCTCGGCCGCGCTCGGCACCCAGGTCAACGTCGTCAACCGCACGGGCGGCAGCGGCGTCGTGGGCCACCAGGCGATCGCAAGCGCCGAGCCGGACGGCCAGACCTTGGGTTTGGCGACGGTGGAGATCGGCATGATGCACTGGCAGGGCCTGACGGATCTCACAGCGGAGGACCTGACCGGCATCGCCCAGGTGAACTCCGATGCCGCCGGCCTGACGGTGGCCGCCGATTCGCAGTGGGAGACGGCCGAGGACCTGATGACGTACATCGAGGAGAACCCCGGCGAGGTCACTGCCTCGGGGACCGGGCAGGGCGGCATCTGGCACCTGGCCCTCGTGGGCATGCTCCTCGACGCCGGGCTGGAGCCCGACGCCGTGAACTTCGTCCCCTCGGAGGGTGCCGCGCCGGCGCTGCAGGAGCTGGTCGCCGGGGGCATCGATCTCTCGACCGCCGCGCTCGGCGAGAACAAGACCATGATCGACGCCGGACGCGCCCAGGCCCTGGCGGTCATGGGCGAAGAGCGCGACCAGAATTTCCCGGACGTGCCGACCCTCGGAGAGGCGGCAGGCGTGGAATCCTCGATGGGCGTCTGGCGTGGCATCACAGGCCCGAACGGCTTGGAGGAGAACGTCGTCGCCGAGCTCGAGTGCCACCTGGAGAACATCGTGTCCTCCGACGAGTTCGGCGAGTTCATGGGCAACCAGGGGCTGGGCGTGACGTATCGCGGTTCCGAGGAGTTCACGGAGTTCATGGCTCAGGACGACGCTCAGAAGGGCGAGATCATGGAAGCCGCAGGGTTGGCCAAGTGACGATGCAGCAAGCACCGGCTGACGCCCGCCGTCGTGCTCCGCTGGCAGTCGGCGATGTGGTCCTGGGCGCTCTCTCCGTGGTCGGCGGTGTCGCCGTGGTCCTCTACTCCCGGGGCATGCCGACCATGGGAGAGGCGTTGCACGGGCCTGGGCTTTTCCCGATGATCATCGGCTGGTTCCTGGTGGTCCTCGGGGCCGCCTTGGTGGTCAGAGCCGTCGTCGCCGGCCGCCGGGGCGTTGCCGTTCCCACCCGGAACGGCAGCGCCTCGCCCGGGGGGGTCGAGCCGGCCCCGGGGGACCGCAACGTGGCGATGGAGCCGGAGGTCGACGGCCCGGGTGCCGAACCGGTGGCCGCGCCTGCACTCGCAGCTCAGGACGGACACTGGGTCAACGCCGCCGTTGTACTCGGCGGCATCATCTTCTACGTGTTGGCCGCGGGGTTCCTCGGCTTCCCCCTCACGATGTTCCTGGTCCTCACCGCGATCATGCTGGTGCTCCGAAGTCGTGTCGTCGCGGCCCTGCTGACAGCGGCGGGCATCACGGCAGGGCTCTACGCAGTCTTCGAGCTGCTGCTCCTCGTGCAGCTCCCCAATGGATTTCTGGGGTGAACTAGCATGGTCCAGAACCTTTCCGACGGCCTGGTGATGGTCGTGTCCGACCCCGTCACGCTGCTGGCGATTGTGCTGGCCGGCATTTTCGGTCTGGTCATCGGGGCTCTGCCCGGGATGACGGCAACGCTCGCGGCGGCTCTGCTCATCCCGTTCACCTTCTTCCTCGACCCCGTCCCGGCCATTGCCGCCATCATCACGATGTCTGCGATGGCGATCTTCGCCGGTGACGTCCCCGGCGCCCTCCTCCGTATCCCCGGCACCCCCTCCAGCGCGGCGTATACCGAGGACGCCTACCGGCTCACGCAGTCCGGCAAGGGTGGACTCGCGCTCGGAGCGTCGCTGGTCGCCTCGGTGGCCGGAGGTCTGTTCGGCGCGGTGGTCCTGATCCTCGTCGCTCCCGTCCTGGGCGAGTTCGCCCTGCGGTTCACGTCCTTCGAGTACTTCTGGGTCGCGATCCTCGGGCTGACGGCAGCGGTCATCATCTCGCGCGGGTCCCAGGTCAAGGGTGCCATCGCGCTGATGATCGGGCTGCTCATGTCCACGGTGGGTCTGGACGTCACTCTGGGGCACCCCCGATTCACCTTTGGGTCGGAAGAGCTCTACCGGGGCATCGACTTCATCCCGGCCATGATCGGTCTCTTCGGTATCTCAGAGGTGCTGCGCAACGTTCTCACGCCCCCGGCCCAGGCCCTCGCGGTGCCGCAGATCCAGCACAAGGGCATCGTGCGCGAGACGTTGGGCAGTATCTGGCGGTACAAGTCGCGAGTCGCCTCCGGAAGTCTGATCGGTGGTGGCGTCGGTGCACTCCCCGGTGCGGGTGCGGACATCGCAGCCTGGGTCTCCTATGCGGTCACCAAGAACTCATCGAAGGAGGCGCACCTCTTCGGGCGGGGCAAGGGGCATGTGGAGCCCATTATCGGAGCCTCCAGCGCGAACAACGCCGGCCTCGGGTCCGCCTACATCCCCGCTCTCGCGTTCGGCATCCCGGGGGACACGATCACCGCGATCGTCATCGGCGTACTACTCGTCAAGGGCATCACGCCGGGGCCCGACCTGTTCACGGTTCAGACGGACATGCTGTACGCGATCTACATCGTCTTCATCATCGCGAATCTCTTGCTGCTGCCGCTCGGCTTCCTCCTCATCCGGGGGAGTTCCTATGTGCTGCGGATTCCTCGCCCGGCTCTCATGGCCGGCATCGTCGGCGTCTCCGTGGTCGGCGCGTATGCGATCAACAACGGGTACGTGGAGGTTCTCATCGTGCTGGCGATGGGTGTCATCGGCTTCCTCTTGGAACGGGCGGGGGTGCCTTTGGCCCCGATCGTCCTCGGCCTCGTGCTCGGCCCCATCGTGGAGTCCAACTTCATGCAGAGCGTCATCAAGACGGGTGGGGACCTCACGCAGTTCTTCGACCGGCCCATCAGCGCCACCCTGATCGTGCTGACGGCTCTCCTCCTGCTCCTCCCGGTACTGCAGGGGATCGTCCACAAAATGCGTGGCACTACGAGCGACAACAAGCAGGAAGAGGTGATCGGGGCATGACCGACGTCGATGGAGTGCTCGCCATCATCAGGCTCCGCCAGCACCAGCCGGCCGACGAGATCCTGGACACGCTCACCGCGGCGGGGGTGAGCCGGGCGGAGGTGACCCTCCCTACCCCTGGATCGCTGGAGGCCATCAGCAGGTGGTCCGGCCGCGACGGCGTGCAGATCGGAGCGGGCACCGTCCGCACCGCCGCTCAAGCCCGCGATGCTGTCGCGGCCGGGGCGCAGTTCCTCGTGACACCCATCGTGTCGCTGTCGGTGCTCGAGGAGGCCTCCAGGCTCTCGGTCCCGGTCGTCTGCGGCGCGGCGAGCCCCACCGAGATCGAGCTCGCCTGGACCCACGGCGCGGCCGCGGTCAAGGTGTTCCCGGCCCGGGCCCTCGGCGGGCCGGCATACGTCCGAGCCGTTCGCGAACCGTTGGACGACGTCCCGCTGATCGCCACCGGAGGTGTGGCGGTCGACAACGTGACCGACTACCGCGGGGCGGGATGCATCGGTGTGGGCGTGGGCAGCGCCCTGGTCTCCGAGAAGATCGTCGCGGAGCGGAACTGGGCGGACCTCGGGGCAGCCGCCCGAGTGTTCGTGCAGGCCTGGTCGAGGGAATCTCGATGACCGAGGTGGTCACGCTCGGGGAGACCATGGCGGCGTTCCGCGCGGAGGGGCTCGTCCGCAGCGCCCATCATGCCGCGGTGAGCGTTGCCGGCAGCGAGGGGAACGTGGCCGTGGGTCTCGCCCGGCTCGGGCACCGCGTGCGCTGGGTGGGGTGTGTCGGGGACGACGGGCTGGGCCGTCTCGTGCGACGGACGTACGCGGCCGAGAGCATCGATGTGTCCTGCGTGCGGGTGGACCCGCACGCTCCGACCGGGATCCTGGTCTCGGAGCGGCGCATGGGTGGCGTCTCCACGGTCGACTACCACCGCAGGGGCTCCGCGGGAACGCTCGTGACGGAGTCCGACGTGGTGGACGCACTCGCGTGCCGGCCGCAGATCTTCCACGCCTCCGGGATCACTCCCGCCCTCGGTGAACGTTGCGCGGCTGCGGTCACCGCGGGGATGCGCGAGGCTCGGCGACGTGGCGCCACCGTCACCTTCGACGTGAACTACCGGGCCCGGCTGTGGAGCGAGGAGGCGGCGCGCCAGGCGTTGGGCCCGCTGCTCGGCACGGTCGACGTCGTCATCGGTGACTCCGCGGAGCTCGCCGTCCTTGTCCCGGGGGCGGACGACGAGAGCCGGGTCCGCGCCCTGTTCGACCTCGGTGTTTCCCAGGTCGTCATCAAACAGGGGCGGCTCGGTGCCACGGCCTTCCTCCCCCATCGCAGCGTGCACGCGGAGGCCTTCTCCGTTCCTGAGGTCGACCCCATCGGCGCCGGCGACGCCTTCGTCGCCGGCTACTTGTCGGGCAGGTTGGAGCGGCTGTCGCTCGAGGATCAGCTTGTGCGGGCCAACATGCTCGGGGCCTTCGCCGTGTCGACTCCGGGCGACTGGGAAGGCCTCCCGACGCGCGACGAGCTGCGGTTGCTCAGCGGAGCTCCGGGCGACGTGGTGCGCTGACGACACTGCCTTCTTCCGTTCCGGCCGGGGGCCGCCGCTGACGCCCTGTCCTGCACCTGGCACGGTCCTGTCCATCCAGCACTGTCTACCAATCAAGGCGGATCAAGCATGAAAGCTCTTGTCCTCGAACAGTTCAACCAGTTCGGTGTCCACGACATCGATGTCCCCCGGCCGGGACCCAACGACGTCTTGCTCCGGATCACTGCTACCGGGATCTGCGGGTCGGACATCCATGGGTTCACCGGCGAGAACGGTCGACGGGTTCCCGGCCAGATCATGGGCCATGAGTCGGCCGGGCACATTGCGCAGGTCGGCGAAGGGGTGTCCGAGGTCGATTTCCCGATCGGGCGCCCCGCGACCTTCAACCCCGTGATCGTTCCCGATGACGCCGTGGAGTCCTTCGCCGGCCGCGAGCAGCACTGCCCGGAGAAGGTCGTCGTGGGGGTCGCCCAGCACTACCAGGCGTCCTTCGCGGACTACGTCGTCGTGCCGGCGCGCAACGTGGTCCTTCTCAGCGACCAGCTGCCCGTCCACCTCGGGGCGCTCATCGAGCCGATCGCCGTGGCCGTCCACGCTGCTCGCCGGGCCCACGTCAGAGCCGGGCAGAAGGTTCTGGTGATCGGTGGCGGGCCGATCGGTCAGTCCACAATCCTCGCCCTGCAAATGGAAGGTGTCACGGACATCGCCCTCAGCGAGATGAGCGCCGAACGCCGTGCTCTGTGCAAGGAGTTGGGTGCCCAACCGATCGACCCCACCGCTGGACCACTGGCGGACCAGATCGACACCGTCTTCGGCTCCAAGGCTGACGTGACCATCGACGCGGTGGGGATCACCCCCACCGTCAACGACGCCCTACATGCAACCGTCCTCGGCGGAACGGTCGCTCTGGTCGGCATGGGTTCCCCTCGAGTCGATCTTGAAGCGTTCGCGGTCAGCACCGAGGAGCGCACCCTGGTCGGGTCCTTCACCTACAGCGCCCGGGACTTCGCCGACGCAGCGAACTGGGCCGGAGACCACGCCGCGCTGCTCGAGACCCTGGTCTCGCGCGTCGTGACGCCCGAGGAAGCGCACGACGCGTTCACCGCTGCGGCCTCCGGTGGCGAAACGGCCGGGAAAGTCCTGGTGGCCTTCGACGACATCACCACGGCGAGAGAGCACTGAGATGACCCGGGCGCACACCATCAAAGCCGTCCGCGCCTACACCGTCACCGGTGGCGGCGCCGACTACCACGACCAGTCCTCCGGTCACTGGATCGACGACCATATCGCCACGCCCATGTCCGTGTACCCCCAGTACGCCCAGTCCCGCCAGTCCTTCGGCATCAACGTCCTGGGCACCCTGATGGTCGAGATCGAGGCCGATGACGGCACCATCGGCTTCGCCGTCTCCACCGGCGGGGAACTGGGCGCGTGGATCGTCGAGAAGCACCTGGCACGCTTCCTCGAAGGAGCTGCGGTCACCGACATCGAGCGCATCTGGGACCAGATGTACAAATCGACGCTGTTCTACGGGCGCCGCGGCATCGTCCTCAACACCATCAGCGCCGTCGACCTGGCCCTCTACGACTTGCTCGGCCGTCTGCGCCAAGAGCCGGTCTACGCCCTGCTGGGCGGACCGGTCCGGGACGAGCTGACCTTCTACGCCACCGGTGCCCGCCCCGACAAGGCCAAAGAACTCGGCTTCATCGGTGGCAAACTCCCCCTTCACTATGGGCCGGCCGACGGCGAAGAGGGCATGCTGAAGAATCTCGAACTGCTGGCTGACATGCGTTCCACGGTGGGCGAGAACTTCTGGCTCATGTACGACTGCTGGATGTCCCTGGACCTCGACTACGCCACCCGGCTCGCCCACCGCGCCTCCGAGTACGGGCTGAAGTGGATCGAAGAAGCTTTGATCCCCGACGACTACTGGGGATACCAGAAGCTCAAGCAAGCGGTTCCCAAGGACGTCCTCGTCACCACCGGCGAGCACGAGGCCACCCGCTGGGGCTTCCGCCAGCTGCTGGAAATGAATGCTGCCGACATCATCCAGCCCGACGTCGGCTGGTGCGGAGGCATCACCGAACTCATCAAGATCTCCGCTCTCGCCGACGCCCACGGGGCCATGGTGGTTCCCCACGGGTCATCGGTGTACTCCTACCACTTCGTCATCACCCGCACGAACAGCCCCTTCGCGGAGTTCCTCATGATGCACCCCACCGCCGAGGAGGTCGTGCCGATGTTCTCTCCCATGCTGCTCAACGAACCCGTCCCCCACAACGGCAAGCTGAAACTGCCCGACACCCCCGGCTTCGGGGTGGAGTTCAACCCCGAGGTCGAGCGTCAGCGGCCCTTTATGCATTGACCCATGAGCTGCTGGTTCGGGCAGGGCGTCGAGTTCCGGCCCCCTCGATGCAGGTGCCCTGGTTTGATTCAGATCCTCGACGAAAGGAACTCCCATGAGCGGCTGTGCCGGCCTCCGGTCTGTCGTCACGGGTGGCGCTTCCGGCATCGGAGCGGCGGTCATCACCGGGCTCGTGGACCGTGGTGCCCACATGGTCGCCCTGGACCTGCAGGTGATTACCGTGCCGGACGTCGCCCTGGCCAGACAGTGCGACGTGGCGGGCCGGTCCTCGGTCCAGCAGGCGGTCGACGCCGCGGCCGAGGCGCTGGGCGGCATCGACGTCGTCGTCAACTATGCCGGGGGTGGGCGCGCTGGGCACCGTGGAGGGCAACGACGACGAGGAGTGGTTACGGGTACTGGACGTCAATGTCGTGGGCATCGCCAGGGTGTCGGCGGCCGCGCTGCCCTCCCTGCGGCGCTCGAGCACTCCGGTGATCGTCAACACCGCGTCCATCCCGGGCACGCACGGTCTGCCGCAGCGCGCTCTGCACTCCGCGAGCAAGGACGCCGTCGCAGCTCTCACCCGGGCCATGGCGGCGGACCACCTGCGGGAGGGCATCCGGGTCAACTGCGTGAGCTCCGGGACCGCGGATACCCCTTGGGTGGGCAGGCTGCTCGACGCGGCGGGGGATCCCGCGGCGGACGCCGTGAACTCAAAGTGCGGCAGCCGCACGGACGGCCTCGTCTCCGCAGACGAGGTCGCCACGTCCATCCTCTTCCGCCCCGACCCGGTCAACGGTTCCACCTCCGGCACGGTGCTGCCGGTCGACGGCGGAATGCACGACCTCTTGCTCCGACCGGCGGACTGAGAGCTCAACACATCGACGAAAGGACTGTTCATGGAACTGATGAGACTCGGCCCAGCCGGCCGCGAGAAGCCCGCCGTGCGCCA
>NZ_BAAAOA010000030.1:0-35418 GCF_039530085.1 Kocuria aegyptia | reverse complement strand
CCGGCGGCGGGGATGACGGCCTTCCGGACCGTGCGGGGGTTGCTGTTTCCACTCATGCGCACAGGCTAACGGATCGGGAGCGCGGGCCAGGGGATTCCCGGTCGGCACGGTTGCCCGCCGCGGCAGTACGCGGCTAGCCTCGCACCACCGGCCCGGGAGGGCCGGTGCGTCCGGGGCGCCGTCCCCCGGCCCGATCCCCGGACAGGAGCCGACACGACGATGACCGACCCCCGTGGTGCCGCCGAGGCGAAGGCCCGGTTGCGCCGGGAGCTGCTGGCGGCCCGTGCGCGGCGTTCCCGGGCCGCCCGGGAGCACGCCGCCGTCGCGTTCGACCGGCACCTGAAGGAGCTGCTGGCCGACCGCCCCCACCTGGACGTCGCCGCGTACCTCCCGCTGGCCACGGAACCGCCCCTCGAGCCGGCCCTCGTCACGGCCCACCACCGCGGCCACCGGATCTGGGTGCCCGTGTGCGAGCCCGGGCGCCGGCTCTCGTGGGCGCGGTGGTCGCCGGGCACCCCCGTGCGGACCGGTGGCGCCGGCGGGCTGCGCGAACCCGTCGGGGCCCGTCACGGCGCCGAGGTGATGCACGCGGTGGGCCTGCTGCTGGTGCCCGCGCTCGCCGTGGCGCCCGACGGCGCGCGGCTGGGCTTCGGCGGCGGCTACTACGACCGCTTCCTCGCCGGGCTGCCGCGCACGGCGCACCCGGAGCTGCGCACCGCGGTGTGCGTCTTCGCCGACGAGGTCCTCCCGGTCGGGACGGTACCGGTAGAGGAGCTCGACGCCCCCGTGCCGCTGGCCCTCACGGAGAACGGCACCGTGCGCCTGGACGGGTCCGCCGGCCCGGTGCCGGGAACGCGGTAGAATCGGCAGTCGACCCCTTCGAGTGCCAGCGAGCGCGCTCGTCGACCCTTCCCAGGAGGACCCATGCCCGTGTACGCCTACGCCTGCAAGGACTGCGGCCACGCGTTCGACATCCGCCAGTCGTTCAGCGAGGACGCCCTGACCGTCTGCCCGCAGTGCGACGGGGACCTGCGCAAGAAGTTCAACACGGTGGGCGTGGTGTTCAAGGGCTCGGGCTTCTACCGCAACGACTCGCGCTCCGGCGGCGGGGGCTCGAGCGCCTCCACGTCGTCCTCCTCCTCGTCCTCGTCCGCCGAGGCCGCGACGGCGGCCACGGCCCCCAAGACCCCGGCCACCGCGGGCGCGGGCGCCCCGTCGTCGTCCGCCCCCACGACCGCGGGCGGGTCCTCCGACTGAGCCGGTCCCCGGGCGCCGTCCCGGTGTCCGGACTGCACGGGGGCTTCCTCCCGGTCGAAGGCCTCCGGCCCTCCCCAGGCGGCTCCGGCGCACCCGGCACCGGGATGCCGGCCGCGTAGCGTGCGGCGCATGAGCCGACGCCCCCGGACCGTCCGACGCCGCTATCCGCTGTCCCTGCACCTGCGCTCGGTGCTGTCCCGGCGCCGCCGGCTGGTGGCCGCGCTGCTCCTCGGCCTCGCGGTGGGCCTGGTGGTCCTGCGGCTCGGACCGCCCCGCGCCCGGACGGTGCCGGTGGTCACCGCCGCCGAGGCGATGCCCGCCGGCACGGTGGTCTCCCCGCAGCAGGTCGCGGTGGCCGCTTTTCCGCACGAGCTGGCGCCGGAGGGCGCCGTCGCCCATCCGGCGGAGCTGTCCGGGCGCGTGCTCGCGGGCGCCGCGGGCCCCGGGCAGCCGCTGACGGAGACCTCGCTCGTGGGCCCGGGCCTGCTGACCGGGCAGGCCGGGGGCATCACCGCGGTGACCCTGCGCATCGACGATCCCGGAGTGCTGCGGCACGTGCGCGCGGGCGACCACGTGGACGTCGTCCATCTGCCCGACGGCGCCGCACCGGGCGAGCGCCACGTGCTGGGCCGGGGCCTGCCCGCGCTGTGGGTCTCCTCCGGCGGCCCCGGTGGGGACGGCGGCCTGCTCTCCGGTCCATCGGCGTCCGGGGAGGAAGGGCTACTGGTGGTGGGGGCTCCGCACGAGGGCGCCGCGCAGCTGGCGGGCACCGCCGGCACCGGGCGCACCACCGTGGTCCTCGTCCCGGCGCCGGTCAGTCCCAGTGCGGAGGCCGCTGCGCCTTGAGCCACTGCTCGTGGGCGCGTTCCCCGGCCGCGTCAGGACTCTCCTCGTCCGCCCGCCCCGCCAGGCCGGGCAGGCGCGGCTCGGGCCCGGTGAACGTGCCCCCGGTGGCGCGCCGCGGACCGCGTCGGCGGGGGTGCGGGGACCCGCCCTGCCCGGTCGTCCGGCCCGGTCCGCCCGGCACGGGAGCCCCGTCGGGTGCGTGCTCCGGATCAGTCGCCACGGGCGCCCCGTCGCGGGCCGGAGGGCAGGCCGAGATAGCGCCGGATGAGCTCGGCGACCGTGTCCGGGTCGGTGAAGACCTCGATGGTCCACAGCGTGAGGTAGTGCCAGCCGGTGCGCTCGAGCTGCTGGGGCCGCAGCCGCGAGCGCTCCCGCACGGACAGGGCGGCGCTCTCCGCCGAGCCGTCCGACTGTCCCGCCACGGGGATCCGCAGCGGCCGGTCCTCGTCGCGGGCGCGACCCGGCGGCACGGCTCCCGCGGCCATCGACTCCGTGCCGGCCCACGCGACCAGGTCGAGGACGCCCGCGTAGTCCAGCCGCACCGAGGCCCCGCGCTCCTCGAGCCGGCGGGCGAGGTCGACCACCAGGGCGTCGTCGTGGGTGTCCTGGGCCTCCTCCCCCGGGGGCCGGCCGCCGAGGTGCGCGGCGAGCACGCGGGCGAAGTCCCGGGCCCCGTGCTGGAGGCCCTTGCCCTCCATCTCCACGGGGTGCAGGGAGGTCACGATCCGGGTGGTGTGGCGGGCCCGGGTCATGCCGAGCACGAAGTGCTGGCGTCCGTGCCGCTCGGACAGCGCCCCGAGGTACGGCACGGTGCGGCCGTTGGCCGTCTTGCCGAAGCCCAGCGAGAAGATCACGGTGTCCCGCACGATGCCAGCCGCCCGGTGCAGGTCGACCACCCGGAAGGACTCGGGGCCCGGGGCGAAGAAGGCCGCGGCGGCGGGCTCCTCGCGCATCCGCCCGCGGACGGCCTGGGCGATCCGCGCGGCGTGCACGGCGCTGGCCGTGACCACGGCCAGGGACCGGCGCGGGTGGCGGGCCGCGTGCTCGAAGACCAGGTCCACGACGCGCCGCACCTCCGCGGCGGGCGCCTGGATGCCCTCGATCCCGGCGGTGAGGGCGCCGACGCCGTCCGGGACGTACTCGACGTCGAGGACGGGGGTGGCCCCGGTGACGGACTCGCCGTGCGGGAGCCTGTTCAGCCGTCCTCCGTAGAACTGCTCGTTGAGATAGCGGAAGACCTGCTCGTCCATGGACCGGTAGACGGTCCGCAGCGAGCGTTCCGGCACCACGCGGGACAGGGCGTCGAAGGCGCTGTCCACCTCGACCACCGGCTGGGTGCCCGGGGCGGGGACCGCCGTGGGCGCCACCGTGAACGGCTGCGGCCGGCCCAGGCGGGGGTCCCCGAACGCGATGACCTGCCGGCACCGGGTCAGCGCGGGCAGCACCGCCGCGAGCGGGGAGCTCTCGGCGTCCAGCACCACCACGGCGTCGAAGTCGTGGTCCTCGGGCAGCGCCGCGGAGAGCACCAGCGGGCTGGCGGTCCAGACGGGCACCAGCGAGCCGATCAGCTCGCCCGCCGCGGCGGTGACCTCCTCGAGCGGGGCGGCGCCGGCCCGGAGCATCCGGCGCAGGGCGGCCGCCGCGCGCGGGGCGCGCCGCACGGTGCGCTGCCAGCGGTCGGCGAGCTCCCACAGGAGGCGGCCGGCCCCGGAGGCCACGTGCGCGGCGTCGGCGCGGCGGAACACGGACTCCGCCTTGCGCAGGGCGTGGCCCTCGGGCATCGGCAGGAAGTCGTCGCCGGTGATCATGGCCTCGAGCGTGGACTGCCACCAGGCGAGGTCGAACTCCCCGGGGACCTCCGCGCGGGGCACGGTGCGCCGGGTGAGATCGTCCACGAGCTCGCCGAGGCCCTGGCCGCGCAGCTCGTCGAGCAGGACGGTGCGCTCGGGCAGCACGGCGAGGTTCTCCTCGTCGTTGATGAGCCCGTCCAGGGTCTCGCGCAGCCGGTCGACGGGCTGGTTCAGGAGGTCGTCGCCGGTGGTCGAGCCCTCGAGGGCGATGGCGAGGCCCTCGAGGTCCTCCACGAAGCGGGCCTGCACCGCCGCGAGCTCCTCGACGCGCTCCGAGACGACCGGGTGCTGGGACGAGGTGGCCCACTCCCGCCACCGCTCCCGCTCCGACTGCACGCGCAGCAGCGCGCTGTGCAGGTCCGAGAGGTGCACCCCGTGCCGGATGTACTCCTTCGCGGCCTTGCGCAGCCGTGAGCGCTGGAGCCCGGTCATCTCGATCCCGTGCTCCCGCCGCCAGCCGGACCCGGCGGTGGCGGCGACCAGGTCCGTCACAGGGCGGTCGTAGATGTCGGGGGTGAAGCGGGTGAGGGAGTCCTGGACCTCCTGCAGCAGCCGCAGCTGCCGGCCCCATTCGGGGACGGTCGCGCCGCCGCGCAGCCCGCTGGTGGCCAGGACGTGCCGCATCCCGGTCTCGAGGGTGGTCAGCTCCAGCAGCAGGGACTGGGCGAGCCGGTGCGCCTGCCGGGCCTCGTCCTCGTTGACCAGGCGCGCCCCGGTCCAGGGCCCGGCGAGAGTGTCGGCGTCGAAGGCCCCGAGCTCGGCGGCGCGCTCGAGGCGGGCGACGACGTCGCCCCGTTCCACGACGGTGTCGAGCACCGAGCGCGGGAACCGCACGGCCGTGGCGGGCGCCGGCCGGCGGGCGGTCAGCTCGGCGAGCGCCTGCACGGCCCGGTACGGGGAGACGGACCACCGCGGCCGGACGGTGTGCAGGGACCGCACGTGCTCGGCGAGCTGGTCCCGGCTGGTGCGCAGGGTCTCGTGCAGCTCCGCGAGCTCGGGCCGCTCGGCGCGCTCGTTGCGGGCCACCGCCCGGACGAGTTGCTGGGCCACGTCGGCGTCGCTGAGCTGGGAGGAGAGCGGCAGGACGGTGGTACCCAGGCCCAGCCCGTCCATCCGCCGCCCGAACGCGGCGAGCGTGGTGCGCCGCTCGCCCAGGACCAGGACGGTCCGGCCGGCGGCCACGAGGGTGCCCACCGTGTTGACGGCGGTGTCGAGCTGACCGGTGCCGGGGGCCGCGGTCACCACGAAGGAGTGTCCCTGCGCGGCGAGGTCGAGGACCTCCTGCTGGGGGCCGTCGGCGTCGAGCAGCAGCAGCTCGTCGGCGGGGTCGCGCTCGTCGAGGGGCGGGGCGTCGTCCGTGATCTCCTCGACCTGGGGGATCCGTCCGACCGCGGAGTCCTTGAGCCGGGCGAGGTCGCGCACCACCGCGGTGCGGGCCACGACCGACAGGTCGGCGGGCCGGTCGTGCAGGTCCGCGAACGTGGAGACGAGCAGCTTGTGCTCGACGTGCATGCCGGGCACCGCCCCGGCGAGGGTGCGCAGCGTCTCGAGGGCGGGGGCCGGGTCGAGCCGCCGGGTGCCGTAGGCGAGCCGGGCGAGCTCGCCCGAGGTCAGGTCCACGCCGTGGTCCGCGGCGAGCCGGCGCACCATGGCGGGGTTGAGGCGGGCGGGACCGACGAGCTGGAGTTCGAAGTCGTCGAGGTCCGGGCGCGGCTTCAGGGTGAGGGGGGCGAGCAGGACGGGGGCGATCCAGCGGCGCTGGCCGGCTCCGGTCGGGTCGGAGCCCTTCGGCCGGGCCAGCCAGGACGCGGTGCCGGCGGCGAGGTACGCGGCGTCCAGCCCGTGGTTGACCGACAGCTCGTGGGTCTTGGTGCGCAGCGACCGGGCGGCGCGGGCGGCGTGCCCGTAGGCCTCGGGGTCGTGCACGATCGTGGACAGGCGGGTGGGGCGGCCCATGAGCAGCTGCGCCTGGCCCGACGAGTTCGCCTCGGTGAGGTCGATGCACACGTTGTCGACCTGGTTGAAGTCCAGCAGCGTGTCCGGGCCGGTGTAGGCGTCCATCTGGCGGGTCCAGGGCTGCAGCGAGACGCGCGGGGGCTCCGCCCGGGGGGTGCCCGCCCCCGGGGCGGTGCGGTCGGCTCCGATCGACATGGTTCTCCTCCTGCGCCTCGGCCCGGGGGCCGGGCACCGCTCACGCACGGGTCGAGCGGTCCGTGCGGACCGCTCGACCCCGGCTGCTCGTGTTCCGCCCGTGCGGGGCGGGCCCTGGGCCCGCCGCCGGGCCTACTCCCACTCGATGGTGCCCGGGGGCTTGGACGTGACGTCCAGGACCACCCGGTTGACCTCTTCGACCTCGTTGGTGATGCGGTTGGAGACGCGGGCCAGCAGGTCGTAGGGCAGGCGGGACCAGTCGGCGGTCATCGCGTCCTCGCTCGAGACGGGCCGGAGCACGATGGGGTGCCCGTACGTGCGGCCGTCGCCCTGCACGCCCACCGAGCGCACGTCCGCGAGGAGCACGACCGGCATCTGCCAGACCTCGTCGTCGAGCCCGGCGCGGGTCAGCTCCTCGCGGGCGATGGCGTCGGCCCGGCGCAGGACCGCGAGGTTGGCCTCGGTGACCTCCCCGATGATGCGGATGCCGAGCCCGGGACCGGGGAACGGCTGGCGGCCGACGATCTCGTGGGGCAGGCCCAGCTCGCGGCCCACGGCGCGGACCTCGTCCTTGAACAGCGTGCGCAGCGGCTCGACCAGCTCGAACTGCAGGTCCTCGGGCAGCCCGCCCACGTTGTGGTGGCTCTTGATGTTGGCGGCGCCCTCCCCGCCGCCGGACTCCACGACGTCCGGGTAGAGGGTGCCCTGGACGAGGAAACGCACGGGCTCGCCCTCCTGGGCGGCGGCCTTGGCGACCTCCTCCGCGGCGGCCTCGAAGGAGCGGATGAACTCCCGGCCGATGATCTTGCGCTTCTGCTCGGGGTCGGTGACCCCGGCCAGCGCGGTGAGGAAGCGCTCCTTCTCCTCGGCCACGTAGAGGTTCACCCCGGTCGCGGCGACGAAGTCCTGCTCGACCTGCTCCGCCTCCCCCTCGCGCAGCAGCCCGTGGTCCACGAACACGCACGTGAGCTGGTCGCCCACGGCCCGTTGGACCAGGGCGGCGGCCACGGCGGAGTCCACGCCGCCGGAGAGCCCGCAGATCACGGACGCCGAGCCGACCTGCTCGCGGATCCGCTGGACGTGCTCCTCGATGATGTTGCCGGTCGACCAGGTCGGCTCGACCTGCGCGCCGTCGAAGAGGAAGTGCTCGAGCACCTGCTGCCCGTGCACGGAGTGCTTGACCTCCGGGTGCCACTGCACGCCGTAGAGCCGGCGGTCGTCGTCCGCGAACGCGGCCACCGGGGTGGTCTCCGTGGAGGCGAGGACCTCGAAGCCGGCGGGGGCCTCGACGACCGAGTCGCCGTGACTCATCCACACGGTCTGGCTGCCGGGGGAGCCCGCGAGGATGGAGGCCGCGGGGCCGCCGACGGCGGTGGCGGTGGTCGCCCCGTACTCGCGGGCGCCGGTGTGCGCGACGGTCCCGCCGAGGGCCTGCGCCATGGCCTGGAAGCCGTAGCAGATGCCCAGGACGGGCACGCCGGCCTCGAAGAGCGCCGCGTCCTGCTGCGGCGCGTCCTCGGCGTAGACGGAGGAAGGGCCGCCCGAGAGGATGATCGCCGCCGGGTTCTTGGCGAGGATCTGCTCGGTCGACCAGGTGTGGGGGACGATCTCGGAGTAGAC
This sequence comes from Kocuria aegyptia, assembly GCF_039530085.1. Lineage (NCBI taxonomy): Bacteria > Bacillati > Actinomycetota > Actinomycetes > Micrococcales > Micrococcaceae > Kocuria > Kocuria aegyptia. Next base: position 27,694 of record NZ_BAAAOA010000030.1, on the reverse strand, counting down.
ACTGGCCTCGCGGACCCGGCGGGCGATCAGCTGCGCGTACTGCGCGCCGTAGTCGACCACCAGGACCGGGCGCTGCTCCAGATCGGTGCGGGTCTCAGCTGTTTCGGTCACGCCCTCCATCCTAGGCCAGGCGCGGGGCGGGCTCAGTACCGCTTCGCGGCCTTCGGGTTGGCGCGCAGCTCGGCGGTGGTGGAGGCGTGGATCTTGCGCTCCACCACGAAGGACAGGAACGGCACCACGCCGCCCAGGGCCATGACCACGAGCTGCGGGAAGGGCCAGCGCATGAGCGTCCAGATCCGGAAGCAGGAGATGAGGTAGACCACGTAGAACCAGCCGTGCACGATGAGGATCCACGTGGAGATGTTGACCCCGCCCGCGAGGTTCTCGAGCTCGAGATCCTGCCAGCCGAGGGCCACGGTCTCGCCCGTGGCGCGGTCGGTGCCGCCCGCGATGAGGTCGTAGCCCAGTCCGTAGCGGGTGATCATCTCGGCCACGAGCAGCAGCAGGAAGGTCCCGGAGATCCAGGCGCAGACCATGTAGAAGCCCAGGGCCCCCCGGATCTGCGCCTCGGTGCCCCCGAAGCGGCGGCGCGGCTGCAGGGCGGCCGCCCGGCGCGGAGCGCGGCCCGGGGACGCCGCCGCGGCGGGGCGGGCGTCCGGCGGGAGGGAGACCCGCACCCCGTCGGTGCGCTCCTTCGGGGAGGGGGTCGGCTGCGTGGGTTCAGTCATGGTGGGCTCCGGTCCTGTCCTGGGTCCTGTCGTGGGTGCTGGGCTCGCCCGCCCGGGTCCCGGGCTGGTCGTCGAACCAGTAGTACTCCCCCACCTCGGGGTCGTAGTAGTAGTACCGTCCGGCGGCGTCGTCGTAGTAGTACTCGCCCTCGAAGTAGAAGTACTCCTGCGGGTTCTGCTCGCGCTGCCACTCGTCGCGCACGAACCGCCACCAGATGTAGAGCGCGAACCCGGCGAAGACCACCCACTCGACCGCGTAGAAGAGGTTGAGCAGGTTCACGGACTCGTCCGTGGGCTGCTGGTCGATGTCGAGCCGGGACAGCTCCGGGCCCAGCAGCGCGGCGTCCGGGGCGAGGGTCCCGTCCTCGGCGAGCTGGAACGGCGCGGAGGCGGGGTTCTCGGCGAAGGCGGCCAGGTACCCGGACCACAGCGGGGCGTCCCAGAGGTTGGTGAGCTGCGCCGGGGACACCGTGCCCACCTGCCCTTCGGGGAGCGTCTCGCCGGGCACCGGGCCCTCGGCGGGCAGGTACCGGCCGACGACGTCGACGGCGCCCGCCGGCTCCTCCGGCACGGACGCGGGGTCGGCGGTCCAGCCGCGGGCCACCGCGAGGGTCAGTTCGCCGCCGGCGTCCGGCCACAGCTCCTGGCTGTCCGGGACGGTGAGGGCGGTGACGGCCCACCAGCCCTCCGCCCCGTCCTGCAGCCGGCCCGGGACCAGGACGGTGGACCCGTCCCGGTAGTCGCCGGTGACGGTGACGAGCTGGTCGGCCTGGACGGCGGTCACGGGGGCGCCGGCCTCGACCGCCTCGGCGAGCGGGACGGCCACGTCCTTCGCGGGGTCGGCGACGGTGCGGGCCTGTTCGCTGGACTCCAGCTGCCACTGGCTCAGCAGCACGAAGCCCACGGCCAGCCCGAGACTCACGATCAGGGCGAGGATCGAACGGGGGCGCAGGGCGGTCGTGAGCACCCGACAAGGCTAGTGCGCCTTCCTGGACGTTCGCCAATTGCACGAGGGGCCCGTGCCGCGCCGGCCGGGCGGGGCACGGGCCCCTCGTGGACCGGTCGCCGGTCAGCCGCGGATGACCACCTCGGCGCGCTGGAACTCCTTGAGGTTCAGGTACCCGGTGGTGGACATCGAGCGGCGCAGGGCGCCCACGAGGTTGGAGGTGCCGTCCACGTGGCGGGACGGGCCGAAGAGGACCTCCTGCAGCGGGCCGACCGTGCCCACCCGGGTGCGCAGACCGCGCGGGAGCTCCCCGTGGTGCGCCTCCGCGCCCCAGTGCCAGCCCTGCCCGGGCGCCTCGGCGGTGCGGGCCAGCGCGGTGCCCAGCATCACGGCGTCGGCGCCCATCGCGAGGGCCTTGACGATGTCCCCGGAGACTCCCACGCCGCCGTCGGCGATGACGTGGACGTAGCGCCCGCCGGACTCGTCGAGGTAGTCCCGGCGGGCGGCGGCGACGTCGGAGATGGCCGTGGCCATGGCCGCGTGGATGCCCAGGGTGTTCTGGATCCGCATGGACGCGCCGCCGCCGAAGCCCACGAGCACCCCGGCCGCGCCCGTGCGCATGAGGTGCAGCGCGGGGGTGTAGCCCGCCGCGCCGCCCACGATGACCGGGACGTCGAGGTCGTAGATGAACTTCTTCAGGTCCAGGGGCTCCTGGTTGCGGGAGACGTGCTCCGCGGAGACCGTGGTCCCGCGGATGACGAAGACGTCCACGCCGGCGTCCAGGACGGTCCGGTAGTGCTCCACGGTGCGCTGCGGGGTGAGGGAGCCGGCGACGATCACGCCGGCCTCGCGGATCTGGGCGAGCCGGGCGGTGATCAGCTCCGCCTGGACCGGGGCCTCGTAGAGCTCCTGCATCCGGCGGGTGGCGGCCGGGGCGTCCTCCCCGGAGAGGTCCGCGATCTCGTCGAGCACCGGCTGCGGGTCCTCGTAGCGGGTCCAGAGCCCCTCGAGGTCCAGCACGCCCAGCCCCCCGGCGCGGCCGAGGGCGATGGCCGTCTCCGGGGACGTGGCCGAGTCCATCGGGGCGCCCAGGAACGGGATCGAGAACTTGTAGGCGTCGATCTGCCAGTCCGTGGAGACGTCGTGGGGGTCGCGGGTGCGGCGGGAGGGGACGAGGGCGATCTCGTCCAGGGAGAAGGTGCGGCGGGCGCGTTTGGACCGGCCGATCTCGATGTCGTAGCTCATGGTGTCCTTTCCGGAGGATGCTCCAGGTCGCCGCTCAGCGCTGGTAGTTGGGGGCCTCGACGGTCATCGTGATGTCGTGGGCGTGGGACTCCTTGAGCCCGGCCGAGGTGATCCGCACGAAGCGGCCTTTCGTCTTCAGCTCCGCGACGTCGTGGGCGCCCACGTAGAACATGGTCTGGCGCAGACCGCCGTCGAGCTGGTGCACCATGGCCGAGAGCGGGCCGCGGTAGGGCACCTGGCCCTCGATGCCCTCGGGGATGAGCTTCTCGTCGCTGGCCACGTCCGCCTGGAAGTACCGGTCCTTGGAGAACGAGGTGTTCTTGCCGCGCGACTGCATGGCCCCCAGCGAGCCCATGCCGCGGTAGGTCTTGAACTGCTTGCCGTTGACGAACACGAGCTCCCCCGGCGACTCGTCGCAGCCGGCGAGCAGCGAGCCGAGCATCACGGAGTCCGCACCGGCCACGAGGGCCTTGCCGATCTCGCCGGAGTGCTGCAGCCCGCCGTCGGCGATGACGGGGACCCCGGCGGGGATGGCGGCCTTGGCGGCCTCGTTGACCGCGGTGATCTGCGGGACGCCCACGCCGGCGATGATGCGTGTGGTGCAGATGGAGCCCGGGCCCACCCCGACCTTGACGGCGTCCGCGCCGGCGTCGACGATGGCCTGCGCGCCCGCCCGGGTGGCGGCCTGGCCGCCGATGACGTCGACGTGCGCGGCGGCGGTCTCGGCCTTGAGGCGGGCGATCATGTCCAGCACGCCCTGGGAGTGCCCGTTGGCGGTGTCGATGAACAGCGCGTCGACGCCGGCCTCCACGAGGGTCATGGCGCGCTCGAAGCCGTCGCCGAAGAACCCGACCGCGGCGCCGACGCGCAGCCGGCCCTCGTCGTCCTTGGTGGCGTGCGGGTACTGCTCGGCCTTCGTGAAGTCCTTGATCGTGATCAGCCCGGTGAGCCGGCCGGCGTCGTCGACGAGGGGCAGCTTCTCGATCTTGTTCGACGCCAGCAGCGCGTGGGCGTCGTCCTTGGCCATCCCGACCTTGCCGGTGACCAGCGGCATGGGCGTCATGATCTCGTGCACCCGGCGCCTGGGGAACTCGCTCTCCGGCAGGTAGCGGGTGTCGCGGTTCGTGATGATGCCCAGCAGCTTCTGCTCCGCGTCGACGACCGGCAGCCCGGAGACCCGGTAGTAGCCGCAGAGCCGGTCCAGCTCCTCGAGGGTCGCGTCCGGGGAGATGGTCACCGGGTCGGTGATCATGCCGGACTCGCTGCGCTTGACCCGGTCCACGTGCTCCGCCTGGTCCTCGATCGAGAGGTTGCGGTGGATCACGCCGAGCCCGCCCTGGCGGGCCATCGCGATCGCCATCGGGGACTCGGTGACGGTGTCCATGGCGGCGGACAGCAGCGGCACCTCCAGGGTGATCCGCCGGGACAGGCGGGTGCGCGTCGACGCCTCGGACGGGATGACGTCCGTGTTGCCGGGCAGCAGCAGGACGTCGTCGTAGGTCAGGCCGGTGAACCCGAAGGGGTCCTCGGACAGGGCGGTGGGCACGGCGGGATCCGACACGGTGGGGCCTTTCAGCTTCGAGGGAGTCGCAACCATTCTACGGGCCGGGCCCCGGCGGACGGACGGCTGTGGCCGGATTCACGACCCGACGAGGAACGCGGCGCCGTCCGCGACCAGCGCCTCCTCGACCCGCTGCGCGAACAGGGGCGCCAGGGTCCGCACGTACTCGACGGTGAGGTGGTTGTTGTCCCAGTACGTGTGCACGTTGCCCACGACCGGCACGCAGGTGCCGTCCGGGCAGATGAGGTCCCCCATGTCGACCATCGTGACCCGGGGCTGCTCGGCCACCGGGTCCAGCGGGCTGTCCGGGCCCAGGATCACGTGGGAGGCGGTGCACTCGGGGGCGTCGGCCCCGTGGTCGGCGGCGCAGTGCGCGGGGACGAAGTCGAACCGGGCGTTGTCCCGCAGCCCGACGACCTGGACGCCGCGCTCCGCCAGCCCGCGGATGCGCGCCTCCATCCCCGGGGTGAACTGCTCCTGGTCCTCGTCCGTGCTGCGGGTGCCCTGCACCAGCACGAGGTCCGGGTCCACGGCGTCCACCACGGGGTCGGTGCCCTCGAGCCAGCGCGCGCACGCCTCGTGGTCGGCCACCTGCTCCTCGGGCAGGGCGTAGAGGCAGTTGCCGCGGATGTAGGTGACCACGCGCCAGTCGTTGCGCTCGGCCAGGAGCTCGACGGCCGGGATCCACTGGTGGACGTGGCTGTTGCCGATCACCAGCATCGTGGCGGAGGGCTCGGGGGCGGGGACGGTGTCGAAGCACCACTGCTGGAAGCGCTCGTCGATCCCGGTACCGGGCGGGCAGGGCTCGCCGAGCGACGGCTTGGCGTACGGTTCCCCGGTGATCACGGGGATGGTCTCGGCGTCCGGGTCGCCCTGGTAGCGGAAGCCCGGCAGCAGGGCGGCTGCTCCCGGGTTGTTGCGGTCGGCGGAGGCGGCGATCTCGAGGGCCCGCCGCTCCTCCGCCACCCGGGCCGCGGTCACGGGGACCGCGACCGCGGCCAGGCACACGACGATCACGGCGGCCAGGCGCCGCCTGTTCCGCTCGGGCCAGGCCCAGCGCTTGAGCGGGTCCTCGACGAGCCGGGTGGCCAGCACGGCGAGCAGGAGGCAGACCAGGACGACGGCCACCCCGGACCGCGGCCCGGCCATGGGCCGGTCCCGCAGCACCAGGTAGGTGATCAGCACCGGCCAGTGGATGAGGTACAGCGCGTAGGCCGAGTCCCCCAGCCGCACCAGGGGCCGGGAGGCGAGGACCCGGTCGACGCCGAGGCGGGAGCCGGTCCGGCCGGCGACGATGATCGCCGCGGCCGAGAGCAGCGGCCACAGGGCGATCCACCCGGGGAACGCCCCCTGCACGTCCACGAGCACCCCCACCGAGACCATGCTGAGCATCCCGGCCCAGCCGAGCAGCACGCGCAGCCGCCGCCCGGGCCTCAGCCAGGGCACGGCCAGGGCCAGCAGGGAGCCCAGGGCGAACTCCCACAGCCGGGTGCGGGTGTCGAAGTAGGCGAACTCCTGCTGCGTGGCCGTGCTGTGCACCGACCACGCCAGGGACGCCGCGAAGACGACCCCGAAGAACACCGCCAGCACCGGCACGGGGCGCCACCGGCTCCGCCGGGAGAGCAGCCACGCGGCGGCGAAGGCCAGCGGCCACAGCAGGAACACCTGCCCCTGCACCGACAGGGACCAGAAGTGCTGGAACGGCGAGGCGCTCGAGTGGTCGGCCGCGTAGTAGTCCACGGCGTTGAGCGCCAGCGCCCAGTTCTGCACGTAGAACACCGAGGCCAGCGCCTCGGCGCGCCATTGCCCGGCGTCGTAGTCCGGGTAGAACAGCTCCACCAGCACCAGGGTGGCCAGGATGGTGAGCACCGCCAGCGGCAGCAGCCGCTTGAACACGTGCAGCCAGTACCGCCCCAGGTCCAGGGGCCGGCCGGCCTCGAGCTTGCGCACGAAGGACAGCGTGAGGAAGAACGCCGAGATCAGCAGGAAGACGTCCACGCCCCCCGACACCCGGCCGAGGAACACGTGGTAGACCACCACCAGCAGCACCGCCACCGCGCGCAGCCCCTGGACCTCGGGGCGGAACCCCGAGTACCGGTCTCCCCGCCGCTGCGCCGCTCCCCCGCCGTCGGAGGTCCCGGTGGTCGGCTGCGGAGCGGCGGCGTGCACGGTGGCCACGGGGGCACCTCCAGGAGGGAGCGTTCCCGGCGGGCCCGCGGGGCGCGCCGGGGAGGGGGAACGGGGGGAGCAAGAACCGGGGGAACAAGAGCCGAGGCAGAGCACGAGGGGGAGGAACAGGGGGAGCCAGGGGCCGGGGGTGCCCGTCGCGACCCTACCGCACCACCGGCGCCGCGCGGGGCACCCCGGGGCGTTCCTGCGGAGGGCGGCGGGTCCCGGCGCCGCGGCTGGGTGGTGCTCAGGGCCCGGGGCCGTCGGTGGCGAGGGCCTCCCGGAACCGCTCGCCGAAGACCGGGGCGGTGCTCTGCGAGTAGACGCGGCTGAGGTGGTCGTCGTCCCAGTACACGTAGACGTTGCCGATGACCGGTGGGCACTGCCCGGCCGGGCAGATCAGGTCGGTGAGGTCCAGGGTCGAGTAGAGCGGCAGCTCGCGGGCGAGCGGCAGCGCGGGATCGGGCGTGCCGACCATGGGGTGCGTGAAGGTGCACCGGGGGTCGTCCGCGCCGTTGGCCACCGCACACCCGGCGGGCGCCTCCGGGAAGCGGGGGGTGTCGCGGATGCCGACGACGGGCATCCCGCGGCCGGTGAGCTCGCGGACCCGCTGCTCCAGGCCGGGGCGGAGGAACTCGCCCTCCGTGTCGGTGAAGGTCGACTGGACCACGACGAGGTCGGGGTCGGTGGTGCCGATCATCCGCTCGGCGCCCTCGAACCAGGCCCGGCAGCTCTCCGAGCCCGGCTGGTCCTCGGCTGCGGCGTAGAAGCAGCCTGGCTGGATCCAGGTCAGCACCCGCCACCGCTCGTCCTGCGCGAGAGGCCGCAGCGCGGGGAGCCAGTGCTGCAGGTGGCTGTTGCCGAGCACGAGCAGCGTCCGCTCGGGCGCCTCGTGGGAGACGCTCTCGTGGCAGAAGCGGCGGAGCTCCTCCGGCAGGGCGAGGTCCTCGGGGCAGGCCTCGCCGAGGGAGGCCGGCTGCCTCGGCAGGTCCTCGGGCAGGGGCAGCGTCGGGGCGTCCGGGTCGCCGCGGTACGCGAAGCCGGGTTCGAGGGCGGCGGCCCCGGGGTTGTTCCGGGCAGCCTCGGCCTGGATCCGCCCGGCACGCCGGTCCTCGACGTGCTGCCAGGCGAGCACGGGAGCGGCCACCAGCGCGAGGCACAGCACCACGACCCCGGCGAGGCGCCGCCTGTTCCGCTCGGGCCAGGCCCAGCCCTTGAGCGGGTCCTCGACGAGCCGGGTGGCCAGCACGGCGAGCACCAGGGAGACGAGGATGATCACCGTCCCCGACCACGTCCCGGCCATGGGCCGGTCCCGCAGCACCAGGTAGGTGATCAGCACCGGCCAGTGGATGAGGTACAGCGCGTAGGCCGAGTCCCCCAGCCGCACCAGGGGCCGGGAGGCGAGGACCCGATCCAGACCGAACGGCGAACCCGACCGCCCGGCCACGATGATCGCCGCGCCCGAGAGCAGCGGCCACAGGGCGATCCACCCGGGGAACGCCCCCTGCACGTCCACGAGCACCCCGACCGAGACCATGCTCAGCAGCCCCAGCCAGCCCAGGGCCACTCGCGCGGTCCGCGGTGGCCTCAGATGCGGCAGGGCGAGGGCGAGCAGGGACCCGAGGGCGAACTCCCACAGCCGGGTGCGGGTGTCGAAGTAGGCGAACTCCTGCTGCGTGGCCGTGCTGTGCACCGACCACGCCAGGGAGGCCAGGAACACGGTGCCGAACAGCGCCACCAGGACGGGGACGGGCCGGAGGCTCCCCCGCCGGGTGAGCAGCCACGCGGCGGCGAAGGCCAGCGGCCACAGCAGGAACACCTGCCCCTGCACCGACAGAGACCAGAAGTGCTGGAACGGCGAGGCACTCGAGTGGTCGGCCGCGTAGTAGTCCACGGCGCTGAGCGCCAGCGCCCAGTTCTGCACGTAGAACACCGAGGCCAGCGCCTCGGCGCGCCACCGGCCGACGTCGGAGCCGGGGTAGACGGCGGCCACCAGCACCAGGGTGGCCAGGACGGTGAGCACCGCCAGCGGCAGCAGCCGCTTGAACACGTGCAGCCAGTACCGCCCCAGGTCCAGGGGCCGGCCGGCCTCGAGCTTGCGCACGAAGGACAGCGTGAGGAAGAACGCCGAGATCAGCAGGAAGACGTCCACGCCCCCGGAAACCCGGCCGAGGAACACGTGGTAGACCACCACGAGCAGCACCGCCACGAACCGCAGCCCCTGCACCTCCGGGCGGAACCCCGAGTACCGGGCCACCCGCCGGGCCGTGGCCGCCCCGGCGTCCCCGGGGCCGTCCGGGGCCGGCGCGCCGGGCTCCCGGCGGGGAGCGCCGGTCTGCACCGTGCTCACGAGGACACCGCTGAAAGGAGCGTGCCGGGGAGGCGCGCCTCGAGGGCCGGCGCCATCGTCCGCGCGTAGGTCCACGTGAGGTGGTGCGGGTCGAAGAAGACGTACACGTTGCCCACCACGGGGCGGCACAGCCCTTCCGGGCAGATGAGGTCGGTGAGGTCGAGCGAGCTGAAGCCGTCCCGGTCCCGGAGGGCGTCGGCCGGGTTGACGGGGGCCAGGACCTGCTCGACGGGCACGCGGCACCGGTCGGCGTCCTGGCCGTGGCGCTCGGCGCACTCGTAGGGGTCGAAGTCGAACCGGGGGTTGTCCCGGAAGCCGAGCACGTCGATGCCCTGGTCCGTGAGGCGGTCGACCAGCTCCGGGAACCCTCCGACCAGGGCCTCGCCGGGGCCGTCCATCCGGGCCGCGTAGGTCGAGGTGGTCATCACGGCGTCCGGGGCGAGGCGCTCCACGTACTCGATCGCCGCGGCGTTGCCCGCGTGGCACGCGTCCCCCTCCGGGCGGACCGCGAAGGCGCAGCCCGGCTGCAGCACGGCGACGAGCTGCCAGTTGCGCTCCTCCGCGAGGGGGATCACCGCGCCCATGAACTGCTCCATGTGGGAGTTGCCGACCACCGCGATGGTGCGCTCGGGGTCCGGCAGGGCCGGGGTCTGGCGGCAGTACTGCTCGAGGATCTCCTGCTCGGGGGCGAACGCCCCCGAGCACGGCTCGGGCAGTCCCACCCATTCGTCGCTCAGCGCGGAGGCCAGCGGCAGGGTGGGGGCGTCCGGGTCGCCCCGGAACTCGAAGCCCGGGTCCAGCACCGCGGCCCCCGGATTGTTGCGGGCCGCCTCCTCCGCCAGCACCGCCGCCCTCCGCGCGTCGGCCTGCTGCCAGACCAGCACCGGCACCGCCACCAGGGCCAGGCTCACCGCCACCGACACCGCCAGCCGCCGCTTGTCCCGCTCCGGCCACGCCCACCCCTGGAACGGGCGCTCCACGAGCCTCGTCACCAGCACCGCCAGCACCAGGGAGACCACCACGATCACCACCCCCGACCGCGGTCCGGCCACCGGCCGGTCCCGCAGCACCAGGTAGGTGATCAGCAGCGGCCAGTGCACCAGGTACAGCGCGTAGGAGGCGTCCCCCAGCCGCACCAGGGGCCGGGAGGCCAGGATCCGGTCCAGCCCGAACGGCGATCCGGACCGCCCGGCCACGATGATCGCCGCCGCCGAGGCCAGCGGCCACAGCGCGATCCACCCGGGGAAGGCGCCCTGGACGTTGATCAGCACCCCGACCGAGACCATGCTCACCAGCCCCGCCCAGCCCAGGGCCACCCGCACCACCCGCGGCGGGTGCAGGTACGGCACCGCCAGGGCCAGCAGGGACCCCAGGGCGAACTCCCACAGCCGGGCCCGGGTGTCGAAGTAGGCGAACGCCTGCTGCGTGGCCGTGCTGTGCACCGACCACGCCAGCGAGGCCGCGAAGATCGCCCCGAAGCACACCGCGAGCACCGGCACCGGCCGCCGGCGCCCGCTCCGGCACACCCACCACGCCGCGGCGAACACCAGCGGCCACAGCAGGAACACCTGCCCCTGCACCGACAGGGACCAGAAGTGCTGGAACGGCGAGGCCGTGGAGGCGTCGGCGGCGTAGTAGTCCACCTCGGCCGCGGCCAGCGCCCAGTTCTGCACGTAGGACACCGAGGCCAGCGCCTCCGTGCGCACCCGGTCGATCCGCGCGGCCGGGAGGAACCACCACGCCAGCGCCAGGGTGCCCAGGATGGTGAGCACCGCCAGCGGCAGCAGCCGCTTGAACACGTGCAGCCAGTACCGTCCCAGGTCCAGGGGCCGGCCGGCCTCGAGCTTGCGCACGAAGGACAGCGTGAGGAAGAACGCCGAGATCAGCAGGAAGATGTCCACGCCCCCCGACACCCGGTCCAGGAACACGTGGTAGACCACCACGAGCAGCACCGCCACGAACCGCAGCCCCTGCACCTCCGGGCGGAACCCCGAGTACCGGGCCACCCGCCGGGCCGTGGCCGGCTCGACGCCGGCGGGCGTGCTCTGCTCACCGAGGGTGGTCATGGGCATCTCCTGGGAACACCGCGCCGCCGGGGGCGCGGCAGTGGTCGGGCGGACCTCCGCACTCTACCGGAGGACCCGGCACGGACCCCGGGGACGACGACGGACCCGCCCCACCGGTGGTGGGACGGGTCCGCGGGTCGAGCCGGGGCAGCGCCGGTCAGTGCTGGTGGCCGTGCCCGTTCTCGTCGTCGGAGGGCTTGTCCGTCACGAGCGTCTCGGTGGTCAGCACCAGCGCCGCGATGGACGCGGCGTTCTGCAGCGCCGAGCGGGTGACCTTGACCGGGTCGATGATGCCCGCGCCGACCATCTCGACGTACTCGCCGGTGGCGGCGTCGTAGCCGTACCCGGCCTCGAGCTCGGCCACGCGCGCGGCGACCACGGCGCCGTCCTGGCCCGCGTTCTGGGCGATCCAGTACAGCGGCTGCCGCAGGGCGCGGCGGACGATGCCCAGGGCGGTCGCGGCGTCGCCGGTGAGCCCGAGGTCGGACTCGTCGAGGGCCTTCGCGGCCTGCACGAGGGCGGTGCCGCCCCCGGAGACGATGCCCTGCTCGAGCGCGGCGCGCGTCGAGGACACGGCGTCCTCGATGCGGTGCTTGCGCTCCTTCGCCTCCACCTCGGTGGCGGCGCCGACCTTGATCACGGACACGCCGCCGGCCAGGCGCGCGAGGCGCTCCTGCAGCTTCTCGCGGTCCCACTCGGAGTCGGTGCGCTCGACCTCGGCGCGGATCGTGGCGACCCGGTCCTGGATCTCGGCCTCGGTCCCGCCGCCGTCGACCACGGTGGTGGTGTTCTTGGTGACCGTGACGCGGCGGGCGGTGCCCAGCTGCTCCAGGGTAACCTGGTCGAGACTGATGCCCAGCTCGGCAGTGATGAGCTGGCCGCCGGTGAGGACGGCGAGGTCCTGCAGGATCGCCTTGCGGCGGTCGCCGAAGCCCGGGGCCTTGAGGGCCACGACGTCGAGGGTGCCGCGCAGCTTGTTGACCACGAGGGTGGACAGCGCCTCGCCCTCGACGTCCTCGGCGATGATGGTCAGCGGCTTCTTCGCCTGGAGGACCTTCTCCAGCACGGGCATGAGCTCCGGCACCGAGGAGATCTTGCCCTGGTACAGCAGCACCAGGGAGTTCTCCATGACCGCTTCCTGGCGCTCGGTGTCGGTCACGAAGGACGGGGACAGGTAGCCCTTGTCGAACTGCATGCCCTCGGTGACGTCGAGCTCGACCTCGGTGCTCGAGCCGTCCTCGATCGTGATGACGCCGTCCTTGCCGACGGTCTCGAAGGCCCGGGCGATGAGCTCGCCGATCGCCGGGTCCTGCGCCGAGATGGTCGCCACGTGGGCGACGTTGGCGCCCTCCACCGGGCGGGCGTTCTCGAGCAGTCGCTCCGAGACGGCCTCGACGGCCTTCTCGATGCCGCGCTTGAGGCTCAGCGGATCGGCGCCGGCGGCCACGTTGCGCAGGCCCTCCTTGACGAGCGCCTGGGCGAGCACGGTGGCGGTGGTGGTGCCGTCGCCGGCGACGTCGTTGGTCTTGGTCGCCACCTCCTTGGCGAGCTGGGCCCCGAGGTTCTCGTACGGGTCGTCGAGCTCGACCTCGCGGGCGATGGTCACGCCGTCGTTGGTGATCGTGGGGGCGCCCCACTTCTTGTCGAGCACCACATTGCGCCCGCGTGGGCCGAGGGTGACCTTGACGGTGTCGGCGAGCTTGTTGACGCCGTTCTCGAGGGACTTGCGGGCGGCGTCGTCGAACGCCAGCTGCTTTGCCATGGGCGAAGAGCTCCTTTTCGGATGGCTGGGGTCGCCAGCGGATGTTCGGGGGTCTGGATCGGCGAAGGGTGCCCGCCGCGGACCCGCCGGAACAGCGGGGCGTGCGGCGGGCACCCTTCGTGAGGACTGCGCGGTCTGCGCGGGGCCGGGGGCCCGGTCTACTTCTCGACGACGGCGAGCACGTCGCGGGCCGGGAGCACGAGGTACTCCTCGCCGTTGTACTTGACCTCGGTCCCGCCGTACTTGGAGAAGATCACGACGTCGCCCTCCTTGACGTCGACCGGGATGCGGTTGCCGGAGTCGTCGACCCGACCGGGGCCGACGGCCAGGACCTTGCCCTCCTGGGGCTTCTCCTTGGCGGTGTCCGGGATGACGAGACCGGACGCGGTGGTCTGCTCAGCGGCGAGCGGCTGGACGACGATGCGATCCTCGAGAGGCTTGATGGAGACCGACACGATCTCTCCTTGTCTGTAGGGGTGGAAAACGATGGGCGACCGCGGGCGGAACCCGCCGTCGAGCTGCGGGCCGGTGGGCGAACCGACCGTCGTCGCGGTGCCGGTCGATCGCCTGGGCCCTTAGCACCCTCACCCGGAGAGTGCCAAGGCCAACTGTAGGAGGGGGCTGGCAGTCGGTCAAGGCGAGTGCCAGCGGGCCGACGGGCCGGGAACCATGCTGAACCAATTAGGGCACGCCGGTGTTCGCCAATGATTTGCCTCACGCCCGCCCGAGCCTCTAGGTTGATCGGTAAGGCAACCCTTACCTCGGCCGAGCAGTGGTGCCCTCCCCGTCGTCCCCGCACACCGGAGTGCGGGTTCGTCGCGCCCACCGGGTCCCGCCGGTGTCCTCCGCCCGGAGCACACCGGCGTCCCCTGCACGAAGGAAGACCATGAACCGAACCCAGCACCCGGCCGCCCTCCTGGCCGTCGCCGGCGTCCTCGCCCTCACCGCCTGCGGCACGGCCCAGGGCGACGAACCGGGCTCCACGGAGTCCTCCGCCCCCGCCGCCGCCACGGTCGAGGTCGAGGACAACTACGGCACGCAGACGGTCGAGGTCCCGCCGGCCTCCGTCGTCGCCACCGACAACCGCACCTTCGAGACCCTCGCCGACTGGGGCATCGAACTGGCGGCGGCCCCGCGCGCCCTCATGCCGGACACCATCGCCTACGCAGACGACGAGTCCGTCACCGACCTCGGCAACCACCGCGAGCCCGACCTCGAGGCCGTCGTCGCCGCGGAGCCCGACCTCATCGTCAACGGTCAGCGCTTCGCCGACTATCGCGAGGACTTCGCCGACCTCGTGCCGGACGCCACCATCGTCGAGCTCGACCCGCGGGACGACCGGCCCTTCGACGAGGAGCTCAAGCGGCAGACCTCCGTCCTCGGCCAGGTCTTCGGCCGGACGGCGGAGGCGGAGGAGCTCAACAGCGCCTTCGACGAGGCGATGCAGCGTGTCGTCGACGGGTACCAGCCCGGCGACACGGTCATGGCCGTCACCGTCTCCGGCGGTCAGATCGGCTATGTGGCCCCGGGCCAGGGGCGGACCCTGGGTCCTCTGTTCGAGATCTTCGACTTCGCACCGGCCCTGGAGATCGAGGGCGCCAGTGACGACCACCAGGGCGACGACATCTCGGTCGAGGCGATCGCCGACTCGAACCCCGACTGGATCCTCGTGATGGACCGTGACGCCGCGGTCGCCCCCGACGACGCGGAGTACACGCCGGCGCAGGAGGTCATCGAGAACGCCGAGGCGCTGCGCAACGTCACCGCGGTGCAGGAGGGCAACGTCGTCTACATGCCCCGGGACACCTACACCAACGAGGGCATCCAGACCTACACGGAGTTCTTCAACACCCTGGCCGACGCCATGGGCGAGCAGAACTGACCTGCCGGACCGACGACGGTGGTGGGATCCTGCGCAGCGGGTCCCGCCACCGTCGCGCGCCGCGCACGAGGCCGAAGGAGAGGCTGAACCATGACGACGATCTCGTCGGGACCCCCGACGTCGAGCAAGGGCTCGCTGTTCGACCGGAAGCTGCTCCTCGGTGTGCTCGGCGTCGTGGCGCTGCTGGCCGTCTCCCTCCTCACCGGGGTCTACGACGTCTTCGGCGCCGACGACGGCAGTGAGATGTTCGCCATCACACGGATCCCCCGCACCATCGCCCTGGTGCTCGCCGGCGCCGCCATGGCGATGTCCGGGCTGGTGATGCAGCTGCTCACCCAGAACCGTTTCGTGGAGCCCACGACGACGGGCACCACGGAGTGGGCCGGGCTCGGGCTGCTCCTCGTCACGCTCCTCGTGCCCACCGCGACCCTCCTCACCCGGATGGCCGGTGCCGTGACCGCGGCCTTCATCGGGACCATGGTCTTCTTCCTCTTCCTGCGCCGTGTCTCGCTGCGCTCGTCCCTCATCGTCCCCATCGTCGGGATCATGCTGGGCGCGGTGGTCGGCTCCGTCTCGACGTTCCTGGCGCTGCAGACGGACATGCTGCAGAACCTGGGCGTCTGGTTCGCCGGGAGCTTCACCTCCGTCCTGCGCGGTCAGTACGAGGTGCTGTGGATCGTCCTCCTGGTCGGCGTCGCGGTCTTCCTCGTGGCGGACCGGCTCACCGTCGCCGGACTCGGTGAGGACATCGCCACAAACGTCGGACTCGACTACCACCGGACCGTCCTGCTCGGCACCGGACTGATCGCGGTGGCCACCGGTGTCGTCACCGTGGTCGTCGGGAACCTGCCGTTCCTGGGCCTCATCGTGCCCAACATCGTCTCGATGGTCCGCGGCGACGACCTGCGCAGCAACCTGCCGTGGGTGTGCCTGCTCGGCATCGCGATCGTGACGGTGTGCGACCTGATCGGGAGGACCATCATCATGCCGTTCGAGATCCCGGTGTCCGTGATCCTCGGGATCGTCGGGGCCGTCGTGTTCGTCCACCTGCTCCTGAGGCAGCGTCGACGTGTCTGAGGCCGTGCTCACGACACCGGCGCCGACCCCGGCCCCCACCCCGAAGGCCTCCGCCCCGCGGGGCGGCGCCGGGGCCTTCCCCACGCCGCGGGCGCGGCGGCGGTACTGGACGGTCGTCACCGTGCTCGCCCTGGCGTCGGCGGGCTTCGCCTTCGGGCTGCTGGCCTGGGACAACCCGATGCCGGTCGGCTCGGACGGCTTCTGGCGGATCGCTGACCGCCGGGTGACCAGCGTCGTCATCATGGCGGTCGTGGCCTTCTGCCAGGCGATGGCGACCGTGAGCTTCCAGACGGCCACGAACAACCGCATCATCACCCCGTCGATCATGGGCTTCGAGTCCCTCTACGTGGCGATCCAGACCTCCACGGTCTACTTCCTGGGCGCCGCGGGCATCCTGGTCCTCCAGGGGGTGCCGCAGTTCCTCCTGCAGGTCGCGCTCATGGTGGCCCTGTCCCTCGCGCTCTACGGCTGGCTGCTCTCCGGCAGGTACGGGAACCTGCAGGTGATGCTGCTCGTGGGCATCATCATCGGCGGGGGCCTCGGATCCGTCTCGACCTTCATGCAGCGCCTGCTCTCCCCCAGCGAGTTCGACGTGCTCTCGGCCCGGCTGTTCGGCTCCGTGACGAACGCCCAGGCCGGCTACCTCCCCGTGGCCATCCCCTTGTGCCTGCTGGCCGGCGGCGCCCTCTGGTGGAGCTCCGCACGGCTCAACGTGGTCGCCCTCGGACGGGACGTGAGCCTGAACCTCGGCATGCGGCACCGCGCGGAGATCATGCGCACGCTCTTCTTCGTCTCCGTCCTCATCGCGGTCTCCACCGCACTGGTGGGCCCTATGACGTTCCTCGGCTTCCTGGTGGCGACGCTCGCCTACCAGTTCGCCGACACGTACGACCACCGCTACCTCTTCCCCGTGGCGGCCCTCACCGGCTTCCTCGTCCTCACGGGCGCCTACTTCGTGCTGAACCACGTCTTCTACGCCCAGGGCGTCGTCTCGATCATCATCGAGCTCGTCGGCGGCTCCGTCTTCCTGTACGTCATCCTCCGAAAGGGCCGCCTGTGATCACCCTGACCAACGTGCGCAAGGACTACGGCGGTGAGGTCACGATCGGGCCCGTCGACCTTGAGATCCCGTCGGGCGGGATGACCGCCCTGGTGGGCCCCAACGGGGCGGGCAAGTCCACGCTGCTCACGATGATCGGGCGGCTGCTCGGCCTCGACGACGGCAGCATCGACATCGCCGGCTACGACGTGGCCGGCACCCGGTCCAAGGACCTCGCCCGGATCGTGTCCGTGCTGCGCCAGGAGAACCACTACATCACCCGGCTCACGGTGCGGCAGCTGGTCGGCTTCGGGCGCTTCCCCCACAGCCGTGGCCGGCTCACCACCGTGGACGACGAGGTCATCGGCAGGTACATCGACTTCCTGGGCCTGGGGCCGCTGGAGAACCGCTATCTCGACCAGCTCTCGGGCGGACAGCGCCAGCGCGCGTACGTCGCCATGGTCCTCGCCCAGGAGACCGACCACGTGCTGCTGGACGAGCCGCTCAACAACCTGGACATGAGGCATGCCGTGTCGATGATGCAGCACCTGCGGCGGGCGTGCGACGAGATGGGCCGCACCATCCTCATCGTGCTGCACGACATCAACTTCGCCAGCCACTACGCGGACCGGATCTGCGCCGTCAAGGACGGCCGGATCGCCGAGTTCGGCGCACCGCACGAGATCATGGACGACACGGTCCTCACCCGGGTCTTCGACACGCCGGTGACGGTCATCGACGGGCCCAGAGGCCGTCTCGCCGCGTTCTACTGACCGGGAGGGCCCCGGCACGGCCGGCCGGTCCCGCCCCGGATAGGGTGGACGAATGCGGAACGAGGCGACCGACATCGCACCCCTGCTCACGGCCGAGGGAAGTCGGCTGCTCGAGGCCGTCGGCCCCTACGACGCCACCGACCCCCTCGGCGCGGCGACCCGCCTGCGGGCCGAGGGGCACGACGCCGAGCTCGTCGCCGCGGTGCTCACCCAGGCGAGGCTCCGCGCCAGGGCGCGGGAGAAGTTCGGGGACTTCGCCGGCCGCATGCTCTTCACCCGGGCCGGGCTCGAGCAGGCCACCCGGCTGCGGGTGGCCGCCCTGCACGCGCGGCGCTTCGCCGCCGCGGGCCTCGAGCACGTGGCCGATCTCGGCTGCGGGATCGGTGCGGACGCGCTCGCGCTGGCCTCCCTCGACCGCCGGGTCACCGCCGTGGAGCTCGACGAGACCACGGCCGCGGTGGCCACCCTCAACCTCCTCCCCTTCCCGGAGGTCACGGTCCTGCACGCCGACGTGCAGTCCCTGGACCTCGCCGCCCTGCCCGCCGGGCCGCCGGACGGGGTGTGGCTGGACCCGGCCCGGCGCACGACGTCGACGTCGGGCACCCGGCGGATCTTCGACCCCGAGGCGTTCTCCCCGCCCCTGTCCTTCGTGGAGGCGCTGGCCGGGCGCGGCCTGCCCGTCGGGGTGAAGCTGGGGCCCGGCATCCCGCACGAGGCGGTCCCCGCCGGGTGCGAGGCGCAGTGGGTGTCCGACCGGGGCGACGTGGTCGAGGCCGTGCTGTGGTTCAACGCGGTGGCCCGCCCCGGCGTGCGGCGCGCGGCGCTCGTGCTCTCCGAGCACGGGTCCGCGGAGCTCACCAGCCCCGAGGACCACGACCCCGCCCACGCCGACGCGGTGGTCGGGCCCGTGGGCGCGTACCTCTACGAACCGGACGGCGCGGTGATCCGCGCGGGCCTCGTGGCGGACCTCGCCCGGCAGCTGGGCGCCCGGCTGATCCACCCCAGGATCGCCTACCTCACCTCCGACGAGCTCGTGCGCACCCCCCTGGCCCGCGCCTACCGCGTGCGGGAGGTGCTGCCGCACACCGTCAAGGTGCTCAAGCGGTGGGTCCGGGAGCACGAGGTCGGCACGCTCGAGATCAAGAAGCGCGGCACGGACGTCACTCCCGAGGAGCTGCGCCGGCGGCTCGCGCCGAAGGGCCCCGGGCGGGCCACGCTCGTGGTCACCCGGACGGCCACGGACCCCGCCCCGGGGAGCCCGGGACGGGGCGGCGCAGGCCCCGCGGAGCAGCGCGTCGTGATCGTCGTGGAAACCGTAGACTGATGGCTCCGCGGGCCTGCCGGCCCGCCCCCGACCGGGCGCCCGCCCCTCGACAGCACGGAGGACCTGCCGCGTGGAGATCTCGTTCGCCCGCTCCCACCAGTCGACGCTGGGCGTCGAGTGGGAGATCGCCCTCGTGGACGGCACCACGGGGGATCTCGTCCCCCGCGGACGGGAGACGTTCGAGGCGGTCCTGGAGGCCCACCCCGCCTGGGGCACGGACGGCGACCACCCGCACCTGACCGGGGAGTTCCTGCTCAACACCGTCGAACTGGTCACCGGGGTGTGCCGGGACGTCGCCCACTCCACCGAGCAGCTGTCCACGATGCTGGACGAGATCCGCAAGGTCACCGACCCGCAGGGCCTCGAGGTGTTCGCCGCCGGCACCCACCCCTTCGCCCGCTGGCAGGACCAGCAGGTCACCGACAAGCAGCGCTACCACAAGCTCGTGGACCGCGCCCAGTACTGGGGCCGGCAGATGGTCATCTACGGGGTGCACGTGCACGTGGGCCTCGACTCGCGGGCCAAGGCCCTGCCGGTGCTCGACGGGCTGCTGACCTACTACCCGCACCTGCTGGCCCTGTCCGCGAACTCGCCCTTCTGGGCCGGCGAGGACACCGGCTACGCGTCCCAGCGCTCCATGATCTTCCAGCAGCTGTCCACGGCGGGGCTGCCGTACCACTTCCCGTCCTGGGACGCGTACGAGCAGTGCATCACCGACATGATCGCCACGGGCATCATCGAGGAGATGAGCGAGGCCCGCTGGGACGTGCGCCCCGTGCCCCGGCTGGGCACCGACGAGGTGCGCTTCTGCGACGGGCTCTCGACCCTGTGGGAGGTCGGGGCGCTCACGGCGCTCACCCAGTGCCTCGCCGAGTCCATCTCCCGGGACGTGGAGGCGGGCCGGCCACCCGCCCGCCTGAAGCCGTGGCACATCCAGGAGAACAAGTGGCGCGCCGCCCGCTACGGCCTGGACGCGGAGGTCATCACCGACCCGCGCAACATCGAGCGGGACCTGCGCGAGGACCTGACCGCGCTGCTCGACCGGCTCGAGCCCGTGGCGGCGCAGCTGGGCTGCTCGCGGGAGCTCGCCGACGTGGAGCGGATCCTGCAGGAGGGCGCCGGCTACCAGCGCCAGCGTGCCGTGGCCCGGGCCCACGACGGGGACCTGCACGCGGTCGCCCTCGACATCGTCCGCCGCACCCGCGAGAACGACTGACCGGCCGGTCCGGCACGCCGCGCTGGACGCGGGAGCCGTTCGTCCCTAGGTTGCAGGCATGACGAACACGACCGGCACCGACCCGCACTCCTCCGCCCACCCCGCCCCGCCGGAGCCCGGGGTGCTCCAGCTCGGCCCCCTGCACCCGGTGCTGGAGGAGGCGCTGGCGTCCGAGTTCTCCGCCCTGCGCCTGCCCGAGGACCCCGCCGAGCAGGACCGCTTCCTGGCCCGGCACGCCGAGCAGGTCCGGGTGGCGGTCGGCTCCGGGCGCACCGGCGTGGGCACCGACCTGATGCGGCGGCTGCCCCGGCTCGAGGCCGTCGTCCACTTCGGCGTCGGCTACGACGGCACGGACGCCGCCGAGGCCGCCGCGCGCGGCATCGTCATGAGCAACACCCCCGACGTCCTGACGGATGCCGTGGCCGACACCGCGCTGGCCCTCTACCTGGACGTCCTGCGCCGGTTCTCCGCCGCCGATCGGTACGTCCGTGACGGGCTGTGGGAGAGCGCGGGCAACTTCCCGCTGAGCCGGCACGCGTCCGGCCGGCGGGTGGGCGTCCTCGGCCTCGGGCGCATCGGCCGGGCGGTCGCCACCCGCCTGGAGGCGCTCGGCTGTGAGATCCACTACCACAACCGGCGCCCGGCCACCGGCAGCGGGTACGCCTACCACGGGTCCGCGGCGGAGCTGGCGGCGGCCGTCGAGGTGCTCGTGGTCGCCGTCCCCGGCGGCCCCGACTCCGCCGGGACGGTCGACGCGGGGGTGCTGGCCGCCCTCGGCCCGGAGGGCTTCCTCGTCAACGTCGCCCGCGGTTCCGTCGTCGACGAGCCGGCGCTCGTGGCGGCCCTGCAGGAGGGCCGGCTCGGCGGGGCCGGCCTGGACGTCTTCGCCGACGAGCCCCGGGTGCCGGCCGCCCTGCGCGAGCTCGACACCGTGGTGCTCCTCCCGCACGTGGGCAGCGCGACGGTGGAGACCCGGCGAGAGATGGCCGAGCTCGCCCTGCGCAACCTCCGCAGCTACCTCGCCGACGGCACGCTGGTGACCCCCGTGGCCTGAGCCGCGCCGGGCGGCTCAGACGGACACGGTGGTGACCGGCAGGGAGGAGTCTGCGGCGAAGTCCAGCCCGGAAGGCGCACGGCCCTCCGCCACGACCCGGGCGGCGAGCGCCGCGACCATGGCCCCGTTGTCCGTGCACAGCGGCAGCCGGGGGATCACCAGCTCGATCCCGTGCGCGGCGCAGCGCTCGGCGGTGAGCTCGCGCAGCCGGGAGTTCGCGGCCACTCCCCCGCCGAGCAGCAGCGTCCCGAGCCCCTGCTCGGTGCACGCGAGCACGGCCTTGCGGGTGACCACGTCGGCCACCGACTCCTGGAAGGACGCCGCGACGTCGGCGACCGGCACCGGTTCGCCCCGCGCCTCGAAGCCCTCGACGACACGGGCCACGGCGGTCTTGAGCCCGGAGAAGGAGAAGTCGTAGCGGTGCGGGCCGGGCTGCTGGGCGGAGCCCATGTACTTGCCCGCGCTCAGCCCGCGGGGCAGCCGGAAGGCGGTGGGGTCCCCGCCCCGGGCGGCGGCGTCGATGGCGGGTCCCCCGGGGTAGTCGAGGCCGAGGACGCGGGCGACCTTGTCGTAGGCCTCGCCGGCCGCGTCGTCGATCGTGGCCCCGAGCAGTCGCACGTCCCGGCTGAGGTCCTCCACGGCGAGGATCTCGGTGTGCCCGCCGGAGACCAGCAGCGCCCCGAGGTCGCGGGGCAGGCCGTCGCCGAAGGCGCCCTGGAAGCCCTCGACCCCGGAGTCCTCGAGCAGGCCCACGCTGACGTGTGCCACGAGGTGGTTGATCGCGTAGAGGGGCTTGCCGGTGGCCACGGCGAGGGCCTTCGCGGCGGCCGTGCCCACCATGAGCGCCCCGGCCAGGCCGGGCCCGGAGGTCACGGCGAGGGCGTCGAGGTCCTCCAGGGCCACGCCCGCCCGGTCCAGGGCCTCGCGCAGGGCGGGGACGATCGCGTCGAGGTGGGCGCGGGAGGCGATCTCGGGGATCACGCCGCCGAAGCGCACGTGCTCGTCCATCGAGGAGGACACCACGTTGGCGAGCAGGGTGCGTCCGCGGACGATCCCCACGCCGGTCTCGTCGCACGAGGACTCGATGCCCAGCACGAGGGGTCCGTCGGTCATGGGGTCTCCTTCGTGGGGGTGGTCGGGGCGCCGGGCTCGTGGGGTGCTCCGGGTGCGGTGAGGTCGAGGCGCATGATCAGCGCGTCGGCGCCGTCCCGGTAGTAGCGGGGGCGGGTGTGGATCTGCTCGTAGCCGAAGCGGCGGTAGAGCCGCTGGGCGCGCGGGTTGTCGGCGCGGACCTCGAGCAGCACCTCGGTGGCCCCGAGCTCGCGGGCCTGCGCGTGCAGGGTGCGCAGCAGGGCGGAGCCGATCCCGCGGCCCTCGTGCTCGGGGACCACCGCGATGGTCTGCACGTCGCCCACGGGGCGGAGGCACATCAGCCCCGCGTAGCCGATGATCTCGCCGTCCTGTTCCGCCACCCAGTACCAGCACACGGGCTGGGCCAGCTCGGCGGTGAACATCTCCAGCGGCCAGGCGTCGACGGGGAAGAGCCGCCGTTCGAGCGCGTGCACCGCCGGGACGTCCGCCGGCACCATCGGCCGCAGCGTCCAGGAGCCGGGATCGGGGCTCATCCGCCGGCCCGCTTCCGGGGGCCGGGGACCTTCGCGTCGGACTCGCGCAGGTACAGCGGGGTCGTGTCCGGGGACAGCTGCTCCCCGCGGGCCGTGCGGCGCGCGGCGGCGAGGCCCAGGGACGACGCCGTGGGTTGCGCCTCGGTGAACTCGGGCACGGGGCGGGCCAGCCGGTCCGCGTAGATCCCCGCCCCGCGGCCGTAGGCGGGCAGCGCCGGCAGCTGCCCGGCGGCGGCCACACCGGGTCCTCCGGCCGGCCGCGGGCCGTCCTCGGCCACGGCGAACCGGGCCCAGTAGACCTCCTGGCGCCGGGCGTCGGTGAGCACGAGGAACTCCTCGTGCCCGGCCGCCCGGGCGTGCCCGGCGGCGTCCTGCGCGAGGGCCTCGAGGCTCATGAGACCGTGCAGCGGCACGTCCCACGCGAAGGCGAGCGCCCGTGCCGTGGCGATCCCCGCGCGCAGGCCGGTGAAGGGCCCGGGGCCGGTGCCGACGAGGACCCCGCCGAGGTCGCCGCCGGTGACGCCGTGGCCGGCCAGCAGGTCACGGACCGCGGGGGCCAGGACCTCGGCGTGGGAGCGGGTGTCCGGGCTCGCGAAGGAGCCGAGGACCTCGCCCGCCCCGGTCACGAGGGCGGCGGAGGCGACGGCGGAGGAGTCCAGGCACAGGAGGAGCACCCGACCAGTGTAGTGCCCGCCCCCGGGGGCGCCGCTCGGCTCAGTCGAGCAGCGGCGGGCCCCCCGCCCAGCGCGGGCCGATCCCGGTGAGGGTGATGCGTCGGGGTTCGTCGTCCTCGTCCTCGCCCTCGTCCCGGCCCGTGCTCTCCGGGTCCGCCGCCCGCCTGCCGGGCCCGGGCGGCGCGCCGGGGCCGAGGGGATCGGCGCCCACGGCGCGCTCCAGGACGATCTCGAGGCGGGACCCGGCCAGGTGCTCGACCTTCCCGGCCCCCCACTCGACCACGGTGACGGCCGTGTCCGCCGTGTCCTCCAGGTCGATGTCGTCGACCTCCGCCGCGGAGCCCAGCCGGTAGGCGTCGACGTGCACGAGGTCCGGGCCGCCGGGCCGGGGCCCGTCCGGGACGTTGGGGTGGCGGCGCACCAGCACGAACGTGGGCGAGATGATCCCGGCGCGCACGCCCAGGCCCCGCCCCAGGCCCTGGGTGAACGTGGTCTTGCCCGCGCCGAGCTCGCCGGTGAGGACCAGCAGGTCCCCGGCGCGCAGCTGTTCACCCAGCCGCTCGGCCAGGGCCTGGGTCCGCCCGGGCCCGTCCACGGTCACGGTCCGCGTCCACTCGCTCATGGCTTCTCCTTCTCCGCGCCGGCCCGCTCCTCCGTGGCGTGCAGGTGCACCCGGGGCACGCGGGGCGAGACGCGGGTCACGATCTCGTAGTTGATGGTGCCGGCGGCCTCCGCCCACGCGCTCGCCGAGGGGTTCTCCCCCGCCCCGAAGAGCACGGCCTCCGCCCCGAGCAGCCCGTGCTCGGGGGCGGAGCGTCCCGGGGCGCCGAGGTCCACCACGATCTGGTCCATCGCGACCCGGCCGACCTCCGGATAGGTGCGGCCCTGGATCCGCACCGGTCCGCCGGTGCCGGAGCGCGGGACGCCGTCCGCGTAGCCGAGCGGGACGAGCGCCAGGGTGGTGGGACGGTCGGTGACGTAGCTCAGCCCGTAGGAGACGCCCTGTCCCGCCGGGACGTCCTTGACCGCGCTGACCGTGCTCCGCAGCGTCATGGCCGGCACGAGGCCGAGCTGCTCCGGGGTGCGGTCCGCGAACGGGGAGAGCCCGTAGAGGCTGACCCCGACCCGGACCATGTCCAGGAGCATGTCCTCGGGTCGCTCGAGCCCGGCGGCGCTCAGGAGGCCGGGCGAGTTCGCCGCGTGCCGCAGGCCGGGCCGGAGCCCGGCGGCCCTGGCGGTGGCCACGGCCGCGCGGAAGCGCTCGAGCTGCTCCCGGGTCTCGGGCCGGGCGGGCTCGTCGGCGACGGCCAGGTGGGTGAAGACGCCGACGACCCGCACGAGCCCCTCGGCCTCGGCCTGCGCGGCGGCCCGCACGAGCGCGGGCCAGAGGGCCGCCGGCGCGCCGTTGCGGCCCAGGCCGGTGTCGATCTTCAGGTGGATCCGGGCGGTGGCGCCCAGTGCGCGGGCCGCCTCGGTGATCGGGGCGAGCTCCCAGCCGCTGACGCCCAGTTCGACGTCGGCGGCGAGCGCCGCCGGGAAGTCCGTGTCCACGGTGTGCAGCCACGCGAGGACGGGCGCCCCGATCCCCGCGGCCCGCAGCGCGAGGGCCTCGCCGACGTGGGCGACGCCCAGGGCGTCCGCGCCGGCCTCGAGGACCGCACGGGCCACCGGCACGGCACCGTGGCCGTAGGCGTCGGCCTTGACCACGGCCATCAGCCGGGCGGGGGCGGCGAGGGCCCGGAGCCGGCGCACGTTGGCGCGGACGGCGGCGAGGTCGACCACGGCGCTGCGCTCCAGCCGAGGCGGAGGAGGGAAGGCGCCGCCGGGCGGGGCGGCCGGGACGGGGTCAGCACGGTTCACGGGTCCCATTGTGGCACCGGGCCCGCCCGGGCCGGTGCCGGGGCGGGCGGCGGGCCCCGGACGCGGACGCCCGGGGCCCGGCTGCCGGAGGCTACAGTTGAGCCGTGTCTGCCGCGCCCCGCCACGTCCTGCTGATCAGCCTGCACACCTCTCCCCTCGAGCAACCGGGGTCGGGGGATGCGGGCGGGATGAACGTCTACGTGCGCCACCTCGCCGAGGCCCTCGTGGACGCCGGCCACACGGTGGACATGGCGACCCTCGACCGGGGTCCCGGCGCCCCGGCCGTCGCCGGTGTGCGCAGCGCCCGGATCCGCGAGGGGCTGAGGCTGCTCACCGTGTCGCTGCCCGGTGCCGCCGGGGCGAGCAAGGAGGACCTGCCCGGGTTCACCGCGGCCTTCGCCGACGTGCTCCGCGCGGAGGCCGACCGGCCCGACACCGTGCACGCCCACTACTGGCTCTCCGGCGCGGCGGGCCGGGAGCTCGCGGACCGCTGGGGCGTCCCGCTCGTCCTGACCCTGCACACCACGGCGCTCGGCAAGAACCTGCGGACCCGGACCGGGGAGGGGCTCGAGCCGGCCTCCCGTGCCGAGGCCGAGGCCGAGCTGATCGCACGGGCCGAGGCCACGGTGGTGAACACCCCGACCGAGGCGCTGCAGATGATCGAGCTCTACGACGCCGACCCGGCACGCCTGACCGTGATCAGCCCCGGTGTCGACCTCTCCGCGTTCTCCCCGGACGCCGCCCCCGGTGAGGCCCGCCGCGCCGGCTCGCCGCCCCCCGGCTCACCGGGCCGCCCGCTGCGGATCCTGTTCGCCGGGCGCCTGCAGGCGCTCAAGGGCCCCCACGTGCTCGTCGACGCGCTCGCGCGGATCCGGGAGACCGACCCCGGCCTTCCCGTGGAGCTGGACGTCGTGGGGGTCGGCACCCGCGGCTTCACGGCCGCGCTGCGGGAGCGCGTGCGGGAGCTGGGCCTGGAGGACGTCGTGCGCTTCGGACCGGCCCTGCCCGCCCCGCAGCTCGCCGCCCGGATGCGCCAGGCCGACGTCGTGGCCGTCCCGTCCTCGTCCGAGACGTTCGGCCTCGTGGCGCTGGAGGCCCAGGCCTGCGGCACGCCGGTGCTCGCCACGGACGTGGACGGGCTGCGCACCGCGGTGCTCGACGGGCTCACCGGCCGGCTCGTCCCCGACCGCGATCCCGGCTCGTGGGCACGGGCTTTCGTCGAGCTCGCCGGTGACCCGGCCGCCCTGGAGGGCATGGGCCGGGCGGCCGCCCGTCGCGCCGAGGGCCACTCCTGGGACCGCACGGCCCTGGCCACGGCCGTGGTCTACGCCCGGGTGCGCGCCCGGGCGGGGGTACGCGACGGTAGCGGGCGGCGCCTGAATACACTCGAACGGTGACGACTTTCCCCCTCTCCCCCGCAGAGCTCGCCCGCCATCTCGACCAGCACCGCATCACCGGTGCCGTCGCCACCTCCCGGGAGGCCAACCTGCGCAACATCCAGGGCTTCCTCGACGGCGACCAGCACCAGCACATGGGCGTGGTACGCACTCGGGAGTGGAGCTTCGACGACGTGTTCGCCCTCATGCGGGACCGCGTCGGCATCTCCCCCGACCGGGCGCACACCGAGGGCCAGGACACGATCTCCGCGGAGCGGGCCGTCGCCGGGCTGGAGCGCTACGCGCGGGTCCTCGGCGAAGTGGTCGCCGCCGGCGGCCGCGTGCTCTTCGCCACCGGCCACCCCGCCGGCCTGTTCCCGGTCTACGCGCAGCTGGCCAGGGTGTCCCGCCGCGCCGGCGCGCACGTGGTGCGGGTCCCGGACGGCTTCCCCTTCGAGGACGGCGACGTCCGGCAGATCGAGAGCGTCGTGATGGTCGAGCAGCACGGCGGACTGCGGCACACCCACTTCCCCGGACCCATGACCCTGACCCTGGAGAAGCTGCGCCGCGACGGGCAGAACCCGCCCGACCTCGTGGTCGCCGACCACGGCCTCGCCGGGGCGGCCGGCACCCGGGGGCTGCGGACCATCGCGGTCGCGGACTGCAACGACCCGGGCGTGTTCGTCGCAGAGGCGCAGGGGCAGATCGAGGTCGCCGTGCCGCTCGACGACAACCTGCCGCCGCGCGTCTACGAGCCCCTCACGGCGTTCGTGCTGGACCGCGCCGGCCTGGCGGACTTCGTCTGACCGAGGGCGGTTCCCGGTGCACGGGGCCCCGCACCGGGAACGGCACAGGGCCCCCGCACCGGGGACGGTGCACGGGGCCCTGTGCCGGGTGGGACGGGCTCAGCGTTCGCGGTCGCCGCGGATGAAGGCCTCCAGGTTCGCCCGCGCCACGTCGTCGGGCT